>JASIEN010000029.1 GCA_030045935.1 Candidatus Sulfotelmatobacter sp. | reverse complement strand
ATTTGGTAATTTAGTAATTTGGTAATTTCGTAATTGAAAAACCGCCGGCTGTCTGGCGTCAGTTGCCTTGATGCCTTTCGGTGGAGCAGTCAAATTACTCAATTACCCGATTACCAAATTATCAGATTCCCCATGGACGGCGTGATTATCGTCGACAAGCCTGCGGGTTGGACCTCGCACGATGTGGTCAACTTCATGCGGCGCATTCTCGGCCAGCGAGCGGTGGGACATCTGGGCACGCTCGATCCGCTGGCAACCGGCGTCCTTCCGCTGGTGACCGGCAGTCTGACGCGGTTGGCGCAGTTTTATACAACCTCCGAAAAGAGCTACGAAGGGACAATCCGTTTTGGCTTTGCTACGGATACATACGATGCCGAGGGCGAGCCGGTGCGCGAGGCTCGCCCTGTTCGCCTGGAGCTGGAGCAAGTTCGGGAAGCGGCTCGCACATTTGTCGGGGTGATCGAACAGATGCCGCCCCCATTTTCTGCCAAGAAGATTCAGGGAGTTCCCGCTTATAAACTAGCCCGAAAACACAGAGACCTCGTCCTCCAGCCAGTTAAAGTAAAGGTTGAAGAATTCGAAATTCTCTCCCTTGAGGGCGAACGGGCGCGGTTCCAGGCTCGCGTTGCGTCGGGAACTTACATGCGGTCTATCGCTCACGAATTGGGGCAGCGCCTCGCGTGCGGGGCGCATCTGGAATCGCTGCGCCGCACCTCGGTCGCAGAGTTTGATCTAAGCCACGCGCACACGCTGGAAGAAATTGAAGCCGCGGCCGAGCCGCAAAGCGAAGGCAAAAAAACCTGTCATTCCGAACGCGCGCAAAGCGCGGGTGAGGAACCTGCTTTGGCCGGCCTGGCTCAGCCGCTCGCCGCTAGTGCACTGGCAGAGCTTTTCGTTCACCCTCGCCAGCTCTTGCCGCAGTTTCCATCTATTACTGCCGATGACGCCACCGCCGCGCGCATTCGCAACGGGCGGCCGGTTAACCTGCCCGAACTTTCGCGGGCGCGCCAGGTGAAAGTCTTTTGCGGGCAAAGGGAATTGCTCGCTATTGCCGATCGCGTGGCGGGTACGCTCTTTCATCCTAAGATCGTTTTCACCGCCGCCGCGGTAACAACAGATCATCAGCATTTGGGCGGAGGGAGCAAGCTGGAAGCACCTAAAACGTAATCAGTGTGCTTGTTCTGGAAAACGGCAGGCTGCTATGGCGCTAATGTGAAAAAAGATGCACGTTAATGTTGCGCGCCTAAGATACGCCTCCACTCCCGTGCAACAAATGAACTCCCGGCGTGATTACTGAATGTCTACGAGGACCAGCTGCTGGGGCGTGGCTACGCTGGCAAAAGGCGAGCCGGCAACAGCACTGAGTGCGCCGCTAGTCTGGTCGATAGTGAAGGCTGACAAGCCAGACGCTCCGCTATTGGCGACGAAGAGAAAGCTTCCCAAAGCATCGGTTGATACCCCGAGCGGCGCAGAGAAGCCCTGAAATGGCGAGCCTGACACTGGACTCAAACTGCCCGTGGTCTGGTTGATACTGAAGCCGGAGACCGTATTGTCCTGAAGGTTGGAAACGTAAAGGAATTGGCCGTTCGGCGTGATCGCAATTTCCTGCGGACTGTGGCCCACACTGAATGGCGAACCCGAAACTTCACTGAGACTGCCATTAGAACTGATGGTGAACGCGGCAATCGAATTGTTGTTGGTTACGGCAAACAGGAATTGCCCCGAAGGATGCATCGCCAGCCACGAACTGCTCCCGCCACTGGTGGCAAATGGCGACCCGGCAATCGCCGTAAGCCCGCCATTCGACCCTACCGCGAACACAGAGATTTCTGCCGAGGAGCTGCTTGCAAACAGAAAATTGTTGGAAGGGCTTAGCGCCAAGCTCATGGGAGCGTTACCTGCCGCAAAAGGAGAGCCCGAAAGCAGAGTCAAGTTGCCGGATGCATCCACACCGAATGCCGAGATGTTGTTGGAACCGGAGTTCGCAACATAAAGGAACTTGCCTGTGGAATCGGCAGCCATGCCGCTCGCGCCGGTTCCACCGGTTGATGGCGAAGTTGATGTTGGGGACAGTTGGCCGCTCGCCGCATCGATCTCAAAAACGAGGACGTTGTCGGCTGCGGAATCGGATACATAAACGAAACGCTCGAGAGGATCTGACAAAATCCCGCCAGTAGTATTTGGAATTGGAGTGTCGTTCTGGCCTGACGGAATTACTAACGCACCACTACTCTGGTTGACGCTGAACTCTTCTGCCTCTCCGTTAGCCGATGCTGAACCGGGGGTGGTGGCATACACAAATTCCTGGCTGCCAGGGGGTGGCGCAGGGTCGGCGGGATCTCCTCCACCCGAGTTCCCCAGGCCACTATTCCGGCCATTGCATGCCACCAGAGTGCAGACAAAGATTACGAGGCACAGTGATTTTATTGAAGAAAAGACCGAAGGAATTCTCACGCGACTCCCCTCCGAGATGGTTTCGTTTATTGTAAATGAGCCGGTACTAATTCACTGCCGCGTTTGGACAAATCGTTCCGCAATTCCGGACATGCCCCGAAGTGCAAGACCGAAATAACGAAAAAGTCTCCAGCCCACGCGACCGTGGGAGTCTGCTCCCTCAACGCGAGCAGGCATTCATTGCAACCCAAGAGATTTGTGAAAGTTGCGGTGCCCGGCGGCGTAAGCGCCGTCGTGTCTTCGCGGACCTACTTGACCTCTCCGCAATCCGGCCCGAGATATTTAGAGGTGAAGGTTGCGTCCGTGGTAACGCGCCTGCCATTGGTGACCGAGTGCATCGTCCCTTGGACGTTATCGGGACTCAGCGCCTCCAGCGTAAGCGTGCCATCGCTCCCCGCCGTCCCTCCTTGTATATTGCAATGAAACTTCGTTTCAAGCTTGCTGCCCGTAGAACTCACGACGGTGCTGGTACAATCCCCGCGGCTGAAGTTAAAGGCCGAGTTCTTTTCAAGCTTCTCTTTCGTGATGCAGCTTCTGCCCACATCCGTCACTGGTTCGCCCTTCATCCTGGCTTCGGCACGGGCATGCTCTTCCGGCGACAGGTTCGCAGGAATCGGATGAGAAGGGATGCCTTTGATCGTGCGAGTCACGGTATCCTCCCACAGGCCCTCTTTGATGTTGAGGGGCTTCGTGTCATCGGCGGCCCAGGGGGTCAGCGAGCAAAAAACAATCATTCCAGCAAGAAACCCGGCCAGAAACTTGGTTCGCATCAGCATTCTCCCGGTGTGATTTGGAATTTCCTTTTGACCTCAAAGACAGCTGCCATTTTCCGCCCGATCCCGGCACGCGTCAATGTGAAACAGTCCCCATCGCGCGCACCCTGGCGCTAGGCTCACAAAAAAAAGGCCTGCCGAAACCGGCAGGCCTTGTACTACTCAGTCAGGGAGTGGGCACCTACTGCGTACAACCATCGAAGTATGCGCATCCTGAATCAAAGAAAGCAATTGCGTACCTTCCATCAACCTCACCCGG
>JASIEN010000330.1 GCA_030045935.1 Candidatus Sulfotelmatobacter sp. | reverse complement strand
TAGCATGTGGGAAATCTCTTTCGCGTGCACCAGAAAGCCAGATATGACAAAAGCGCAAGTCTTGATGATCTTCGCAAGAAGCGGAAAGTTTCTAAAACCGGATAACGTTCTTGTGCAGCTTAGGCCAATGCCGGATCGTCGTTCGTTCTACAGCTATCTTGATCGTCTACGAAAACAAGGATTATTGGACCGTTATCCGAACTCCAGGCGAGGGAATTTGGCTTACATGTTAACCGATCGGGGGCGGGCAAGGCTGGAATACTTCCGAAAGAATTACACACGATAGCCCCGCCCCTCAAGTCCGACTGACTTGAAATGAGGCCGCTAACGTTACGTACGTATGTAACGTTAGCGGGTCGTGGAGAAGGCGTGTTGGTCGCTTTTGAGAAGTTTCGGGGGTAAATGACGACTGTCAAAGCCAAATGACCTCTTGTGGCTAAAACGGCGCACGTCTTATAGGTCTTCCCTCATTGCATTCAATGAGAAGGCAGGACATCGCTTCGTGCGCCTCCATGTCGTTCATTCTCAATTTCTACGACAGCTCGACTGTACCACAGTCGCGACAGGCCCCCTCCAGTGCTGGCCCTTTATAGCCGCATGAGCACTCGATGTAGTACTCCCGCCGGATTATGACGTGCTTTACTTTGCTCCGTTCTGCCGCGCATATCTCTCGGGAACGTCGGGGCGTCACAAGGCCCTGGCCGCCAAGAGAGTCAGATAAGAACTCAATCTGCGCCGTCGAACGGACCCGCGGAAATCTTCGGTCATGTATGACCTCCAGGATGAGTGCCGAATGTTGTGAGAGGCTGCCTTGGATCGTAGGCGCATTTTCTGCAATGGCCCGTTCAATGTCTTCGGAAGACTTTGCCGAGGTGAGACGAGGCCCAAGCCCCTGCCAGAACTGATGGAACCAACTACGGAAAGCATCCGCCGAACCGACGACGATATGAGGATCGATTCTGCGGGGTCTTCCTTTCCCTTTCCGCTTCTCGATTCTTTTCACTTAAATCTCCCGTGTGAGTAGTTTTTGCTTTCTGTGGATACGGCCCACCACACGTTCTATTTATAGGGATATCTAGTCAGAGTGTCAATGCTTGATGTGGAGGCGCGCAGTCAAGGTTAACGACATCAATAGTAGACACAACAGTATACATGGATTGTCGCTTGCCTTCCTGCCTCGTTTGTCGTATTCCAATTACATGGACAAACGCACCACTAATGCGGCAGAGAAATGGTTCCCTTGTCCGGTTTGCCTCAAGCCTCTCGATGTTCGCAGCAGCAAGCGCGACAAGCCTTACGTCATTTGTTCCGCTTGCGGCGTGCAGATGTTCATTCGCGAACGACCCGGTATCGCGGCTTTTGAAAGCCTGGTGGAGCAGGGCATACAAGCAGATGTGCTCTCACGAATCGCCAACTTGGAACAGCGTTACAAGATGAAATGCCCCGACTGCGGAAAACAATTTTGGGTCCGTCCTGAATTGGTGGCAAAGAACTTGTTTAACAGTAAAACGATAGGCTACCGCTGCCCCGAAACATATTGCCAGGGCGTGGTCGCGATCGGAGAACAGGCGAGCTGATGTCGATCGCAGATCAGATAGAGCAGATCGGGCGCGCCCTGACCGCCGAGGAATTGTCAAAGTTGCTCTCGGTTTCCAAGGTCACAATCTTCAAGCAAGCCGCTACCGGACGAATTCCCTCGTTCCGCGTGGGCACTTGTGTTCGATTCGATCCTAGAGCAGTGGCTAATTGGCTACGGTCGCAATAGTGACTATCGGAAAATCTGGTTTACCTTCTCACGCACTTGCTGGCTACGGCTTGGTTTCAAATACCGCATGGTGCTTTCCATATCAGAGTGCCCAAGCCACTGCTGGACCGTTCGCAGGTCAACCCCTGCCCAAAGCGACCATGTTGCAAATGTGGAACGAAATTTGTGCAGCCAAAAGTTCTCTTTATCTAGCTGCGCACGTTCCGCACAGGTCTTGAGGCAATCGAGAAAATCCAGTTTCGGCTTACACCCCGCAGTAGGGAACACTAGTCCACAAGTTTTGTCTGATTTCGCTTTCCAAGCCTTTAGCTTTTTTACCAGCTTGGCCGGAATTGGGATTTCTCGCTCCCGGTAGTTCTTAGGACTAAAGCCATATTCAGGCTTGTAGCGTACGGTAATCGTGCAGCGGGCCAGATTCACATCCGGCCACGCACAGTGCATAACCTCCTGCTCCCGCATCCCGGTCATCAGGAAAAACTTATACCATAGCTCCTCTTCCACATCGCAGACCTTGAAGAGCTTGTCCAGTTCCTCCCGCTCATAGACTTCGGGCTCTTCCTCGACAAAGCGCGGCCAATCGTTTTTGTCTACAAGGCCGCGAATGCCTTTCGCTTTGAGGAAGGTCATGACGTTTTCGAATTTGTTGTAGACACTGCGCGGTGATTGTTCTTTTTCATCCCGAAGGAAAGCAGAGAACTTGAGCAAGTCCCCACGCTCGATCTCTTCCAGGTTCATCTTTCGGCAAGATTCGCTGAAATATCCCAGAGCGGTCGTGTACGCAGCTAGTGTTTTTGGCTTCTTGGTCAGTTTTACTTCGTCCAGGTAATCGGCAATGGTCGCAGCGAGTGAACGATGTCCGTTGCCATTTTCTGGCAAAACTGAAACGCCATTGTTGATCGCGTTAAGTTCCGCTTCTTTTCGGAGCCGCCGAGTACCTGCATCCTGGGCGTCTTTGCCGACGGAAAGACGGATTCGTTTCGATCCTTCCCGCCATTCAAGGTAGTACGCGCCTTCCGGATGCCGCTCCTCATGCCCGTTCACGTGCACACAATCGGGCTTGACGCGACCATTCGCGGACAGCACTACCGGGCAATACCGCATCCCGTGCGGCGTTTGGATTCGCTTGGTGAGATTGACTTGGCGGTTGGCCATTGGTGATCCTTCCTGATTCTGGTATCAGTGTAGGTATCACCAAGTTGCAAGTGCCAGATAACAAAGGTAATGGCGGAGAGGGAGGGATTCGAACCCCCGATACCCGTTAAGGTATGTCCGCTTTCGAGGCGGATCGTTTCAACCACTCACGCACCTCTCCGGAGAACAGCCATCAACCGTCAGCGAAAAGCGAGTTCCTCGCCCCCACTCCGCGGGGACTCGGAATGACAATCCTTTAGCCTGGTGGGCACGCGAAAAGCAATGCACGGTCAGCTATTGCGGCTAGCGGCGACTTTTAAAGAACGTTTGCAATAATTCTGCACAGCGACCGGCTAAGACTCCGCCGCTCACTTGCACGCTATGGTTCAGCCCAGGGTGATTCAGCACTTGCATGACCGATCGCACCGCGCCCGCTTTTGGATCATCCGCGCCATATACCAGGCGCCTGATCCGCGCCTGCACCATTGCCCCACAACACATGGCGCACGGCTCAATTGTAGCAAACAGATCGCACTCGCCCAGGCGGTGGTTACCCATGGTTGCTCCCGCCGCGCGTAGAGCGACTATTTCAGCGTGAGCGGTTGGATCGCAATCGGTGATATTGCGATTCCATCCTCGCCCCACAATTCTCCCACCGCAAACGATCACCGCACCTACGGGCACCTCGTCTGCGCGTACCGCCTGCTGAGCGGCGCGGAGAGCTTCTTCCATCCAAAGCTCGTCAGCACCGGCCTGGTTGTTTTTCGCTGACACAGGGAAACGAAACTACGCAGCAGGGTACCACTTCAGGCGCAGACTCACAGCATATGGAGGACCGAGCGTACGGCCTCGGGCAGGAGTGCACGTACCACTGCCGGCAACACGATCGTCACCAGCGGATAAGCGATCGCCAGCGCCGTGATGGTCAGCACCATGAACGCTCTCGGCGGCATTTTGGCGAGATAGGCTCGCATGACATCCTCTTGTTCCATAAATACGCTTGCGGGACCGAAAAAGTTCCAGTTTCGCAGCGAATTCTGCGCTCTTAGGCTTTGACGCACATCAAGCGCAAACGTATACCCATGCTCGTGGGTGCGCTGGCAGCCGATACTCCTAGGTGGTATGCTCTCTAGTCATGGGGATGCCGAACCTGCTCCGTAAGATCCTACTGGTCGACCTTCTTAAGGGATTGAGCGTTACTTTTCGTTACCAGGACCCAAAAGAGATTTATACCGAGCAGTATCCGCTGCAGCGTCCGCAGGTTGCCGAGCGCTATCGTGGTGCGCCGCGGCTGAACGTCAACCCTGATACCGATGAGACCATGTGCATTGCCTGCGACCTGTGCGCGCTGGCTTGCCCTGAACATCTGATCGTTGTCTCCAGCGCGCGCAACGAGCAAACCCGCCGCAAAGAACTCACCAACTTTACCTACGATCTGAGCCGCTGCATGTTTTGCGGCCTCTGCGAAGACGCCTGCCCGGTCGATGCTTTAGAACTTACGCAGGATTTCGAACTCGCCAGCTACAGCCGCGAAGGCTGGATTTGGGACCGCGAAACCCTGGAAAAAGGCCCGCAACCCACTCAGTATAAGAAGTAGCTTCAAGCTAGAGCTGTTGCTTCAAACGCGCAGGCTGCTGCTGGGTCATGCAGTGCATGGTGCCGAGACCCCAGACCAGATCGCCAGAGTAGATCGGCACAATTTTCCGAGAAGGGAAGAGATCGGCCAGCGTGTCGAGAGCAGCCCGGTCTTTGGCATCGTTAAAGACAGGCACGAGCACGACCCCATTCGCGATGTAGAAATTCGCGTAACTCGCGGGCAGACGTCGTCCTTCGAAAGTCACAGGCGCGGGCATTGGAATCTCGACAACGTTCAAAGGCTTGCCATCTTGATCGCGTGCGGTTTTCAAACGGCGAAGATTGTCTCGTTGTGGCGCGTAGTTTGCGTCTTTTCGATTGCGCTCGACAACCGTTATGACCGTGTCCGGATTCACAAACCGCGCGAGGTCATCGACATGGCCATGAGTATCATCACCCGCGATGCCTTTGCCGAGCCAAATCACGTTTGATGCGCCCAAGTAGTTGGCAAAAAGTTTTTCATAGTCTTGCCGCTTCATGCCTCGGTTGCGCTGCTGAACTTTGCTGAGCAGGCATTCTTCGGTCGTGAGGATGGTGCCCTGCCCATTTACGTCGATCGAGCCGCCTTCAAGCACAACGTGTTTTTCGCAGTACAGGGGACGAATTCCCTTTGCCCTACCGGCTTCGGCCATCAAAGTCCCGATTTTTTCATCACGCCGGTAGTTGGAGTATTTCGCCCAGGCATTAAAGCGGAAGATGAGGGCAAGAGGCTGCTGCGACTTCGTCTCCACATGGCCCTTGTTAACTGCGAAGATACATCCCGAATCGCGCAACCAGACGCGATCAGTCCGCCAGCGATGAAAACGCACGTTGCTCGATAGCGCATCGGCGCGAGCCAACAGCTTTCGCGCGCGCCGTTCTGCAACCGCGTCATTGACTATCAACTCGACACGCTCATGCTGTGACAAATTCCGAACGATTTCCGCATAGACCCATGGAATCGGTTCGAACTTTCCCGGCCAGTCGCCTTCGTAGTGCGGCCACGCAAGCCAAGCAGCCTCATGCGGCTCCCACTCGGCGGGCATGCGAGGACAGCAGTCGAGAGAAGGAGACACCTCATCACTTAATGGTGTCTTTGAACTAACTCGGCGAGGCATCAGTTATTGTGAATCCAGCAGTCGGTTTGAAATCGGCGCATAAGCATCGATCCGGCGGTCGCGCAAGAACGGCCAGTTGCGTCGAATATCCTCAAGAGACTTCAAGTCCACATCACCGACTACGATCTCTTCGCGATCATGCGAGCCTTCAGCCAGCACGCGTCCAAAGGGATCGCAGAAGAACGATCCGCCCCAGAATTCCAGTCCCTGACCCGGAGCAGACTTGCCGCGAACATTGCCCGTTTCAAATCCCACGCGATTCACGACGGCAACGTAAACTCCGTTGGCGATACCGTGGGCACGCTGTATCGTTCGCCACGCATCATGCTGGGCCTCGCCAAACTCGGCCTTCTCGGCAGGATGCCAGCCAATTGCCGTGGGATAAAACAGAATCTGCGCGCCTTGCAGCGCAGTCAACCGCGCGCCTTCCGGAAACCATTGGTCCCAGCACACGAGCGTTCCTAGTCGGCCGACGTATGTATCGAGGGCGCGAAAGCCGAGATCGCCGGGCGTAAAGTAATACTTCTCGTAATAGAGTGGATCATCCGGAATGTGCATCTTGCGGTAAAGTCCGCGCAGCGAGCCGTCAGCGTCGAAAACAACGGCGGTGTTGTGGTAGATGCCGGGCGCCCTCTTCTCAAATAATGAAGCGATGAGCACGACTGCATTCTGACGCGCGGCGGCGGCGAGTTTTTCGCTCGAGGGCCCAGGAATCGGCTCGGCCAAATCGAACAGCGAAGCGTCTTCGCGCTGGCAGAAATATTGCGTCTGAAACAATTCCGGTAGGCACACAACTTTGGCGCCGCGCCCGGCGGCGTCAGCCACGCGTTCGAGCGCCTTCTGCAGATTTTGTTCCGGCTCCGGCCCGCATGACATCTGCACCAGAGCCACACGAAATTTATCAGGAGGCAAGGGTTGATCTCCGGTCATCAATATAGCATCCGAGAGTGAAGTACGAGTTTCGAGCACTTGACAAGACGTGGCGGCCTGCCATGGGGTTCCTGTAGAGTATTTCTTCGGGGGACTTTTCGTCGAAGTTGGAGGATAGCGGTATGAAAAACGGCAATCATGGTAGCTCTCATCATGGCAAAGCACAGGCACATACGGGCGATTCGGGCGAAGGGAAAGACCGTCATCTGCACAATCCGATTGAAGACCGGCTAACCCCGCTTCAGCCGCTTGATCTCGGCAGGGTCAAATCCATCGATGACCTGGTGCGCGCCATGGCGAAAACAGCCTTCACTGGCCGCCAGCTGGGCGAGGCCGCCGACGTGCTCGAAGCCATGGCTCGGGACGAAGAGTGTTTCGTTGTAATGACCTTGTCAGGCGCAATGACCGTCGCGAAACAGGGCCTGGTTATCACCGATCTCATCGATCGCGGCATCGTGAACGCCGTAGTTTCCACCGGTGCCCTCATGGCCCACGGCCTGGTTGAGGCGACTGGCCGAGCTCACTTCCGTTACAACCCTGAAGTAACAGATGAAGAGCTTTACGAGCAAGGCTATAACCGGGTTTACGACACCCTCGAGCCCGAGCAGAACCTCGATGACGTAGAAGAAGTCATGTCAGCCATTCTTGAAGGCTGGGACCACAACGAGGTGATGTGCTCCTACAAGTTGAATCATGCCATTGGGGAATATCTGGCGCAGAACATGAAAGATCAGCGGGGAATCTTAAAGTCGGCCTTTGAGAAAGCCGTACCGGTATTCGTGCCCGCATTCAGCGATTCTGAATTGGGCCTTGATACAGCTCTGAATAATCGGTTGCGCGAATCGACTGGCCGGCACAAGATTCGTTTTGATCCATTCCTCGATCTCGAACATTTTGCCGCCACACTTCTGCGGCAGAAAAAACTGGGAATCATCACCATCGGCGGCGGCGTACCCCGCAACTGGTCGCAGCAGTTCGGGCCGTTCTGCGAACTGCGTCACCGGCGGTTGGGGGAGAATATTCCTCTCAAGCGGTATCACTATGGCCTGCGGATCTGCCCCGAGCCGGTATATTGGGGAGGGTTATCGGGAAGTCCCTATAGTGAGGCGATTTCGTGGGGAAAATTTGTGCCTCCCGCTGAGGGCGGAATGTTCGGCGAAGTGTTCGTGGACGCGACTATCGGCCTGCCTTTGATTGCCGCGGCGGTTTTTGAAAGGCTCGATAAGAAGGGGAGTAAAGCGGCCAAGGGGAAGACCGCAGTCGCGAAAAGATAGCGGTGTTCGCTTGAGAATTCTCCCGGCGAGCAACTGGAAAGGGCACTACTTCAGTAGTGGTTTTTATGCAATGGGGTCCGCCAACGCTGCAAGTCAATCAAATATCAGCACCGCCGAGGCAATCACGGTCGTCCACAATCCCCGCTTATCTCCCACTGCCGACTGCGTAACATTTGCCGTCCGCACGATCTTGTTCGACAGACGGTAAATCTGCTTTTTTTCATCCCACGAACGGTCCGGGTCGAATTCGACGTTCAGCGTGGTCGCCAGCATCTCCGCCGCCAGTTCTTCGGCATATTCGCCCGCCGCGTCTTCGGTTTCGCCAAAGGAGTGGTGCTCGCTCAAATACCCATAGGTATTCTTATCGGCCGGAATCGCCACGCCAATCGAAGAGGCCAACAGTCGATGCGGCTCTTTGCTGGAGTTTTCCGCCACCACGGCGAAAACGACCTCGCCAGGATTGAGATACGTCACGCCTTCCTTACGGGTCAGCATTTTGCAATTGGGCGGGAAAATCGAAGAAACGCGCACCAGGTTC
>JASIEN010000329.1 GCA_030045935.1 Candidatus Sulfotelmatobacter sp. | reverse complement strand
TATCAATTCACCTTTCAGCAACTCGCCGGCAATACACACGCTCTGCTGGAGTCGCTGGGCATCGGCCGCATCACGCTTATCGGCCACTCGACCGGTGGAATGCTGGGAATTCGCTACGCATTGATCTATCCGGACCAGGTCGATCAGTTGGTGCTGGTCGACCCCATCGGACTTGAGGACTGGAAGGCTCGCGGCGTCCCGTGGCAAAGCGTCGACGCCTGGTATCAAAGTGAGCTGCAGACTACGGCGGAACGAATTCGCAACTACGAGCGCACAACCTATTACGTCGGAACGTGGGAGCCGGCCTACGAACCGTGGGTGCAGATGCTGGCTGGCATGTATCGCGGCGACGGGCGCGACGCAGTTGCGTGGGACTCAGCGTTGCTCTACGACATGATTTATACCCAGCCTGTGATCTACGAACTTGGCGCGCTGCGGCCGCCGGTGCTGCTCATTATCGGTGACAAAGATACTACGGCGGTCGGCAAAGACCGTGTTTCGCCGGAGGTGCGCGCCACACTCGGCAACTATCCCGTGCTCGGCAAAGCCGCGGCCGCGCAGATTCAGCACTGCAAGCTGGTTGAATTCCCTGATCTCGGCCACGCGCCACAAATCCAGGCACCGGAAC
This sequence comes from Candidatus Sulfotelmatobacter sp., assembly GCA_030045935.1. Taxonomy (GTDB): domain Bacteria; phylum Acidobacteriota; class Terriglobia; order Terriglobales; family Acidobacteriaceae; genus Sulfotelmatobacter. Next base: position 3,803 of record JASIEN010000329.1, on the reverse strand, counting down.
GCTTCCACAGAGTGCTGCTCGAGGGATTGCAAGCCGCAGGCACGCAACCCTAGCTACTTCCGCCGCGATAGCTCCCATAAAAACTATTAATAGGCGCAGTGTGCGTCCTGGGCAGCCGTGCACTGATCTAAGCACGTGCATCCGCACTTCCTGGTTCGGAGATTGCTGATGAACGACGTGCGCCCGCATCGCTGGCAGACTCTGTTGGCCTTTGCCATCATTTATCTGGTTTGGGGTTCGACTTTTCTTGCCATTCGCATTGGCGTGCGCGAACTGCCGCCGTTCCTGTTTGCTGGCATGCGCTTTATGGCCGCGGGACCTGCGATCTTTCTGTGGAGTCTGGTGAAAGGCGAGCCCCGGCCGGAAGGCCGGCAGTGGGCGTCGGCTACAGTGCTCGCAATTCTGTTTTTTGTGATCGACTACGGCCTCGTCTTTTGGGCAGAGACCCGCGTGCCATCGGGGCTTACGGCGGTGATGATGGCGACCATTCCAGGTTTTACCGCACTCGCCGAAATTCTGATTTTGCGCACGCAGAAGCTCACCCTGCGGCTTGGGTTCGCACTTCTGCTCGGCATCGCGGGCGTAGCGGCGCTCGTGAGCCCTGGAGGTTTCGGGCAGCGGGCGGTCGATCCGTTCGGAGCCGTGGCATTGATTGTGGGAGCAATCGGCTGGTCTTTCGGCTCGGTTCTAACGCGGAAGTTGCCGCTGCCGCAGTCGAAGGTGATGAGTTCTGGTACGCAGATGCTGGTGGGCGGAATTCTCCTTACGCTGACAGCCGCGCTACTTGGCGAGTTCCGCGGATTCAATATTGGCCGAGTTTCCTGGGGAACCTGGATGGCGTTGATCTATTTGATCAGCGCCGGGTCGATCATCGCGTTTACCGCATTCATCTGGCTGATCGCTCACGAATCGCCGACCAAAGTGGGGACGTACGCTTACGTGAATCCGGTCGTGGCCGTGTTACTCGGATATTTTGTTCTTGGGGAAGCATTGGGCCTGCGCACCGTTGCCGGGACGCTATTGGTGCTGGTGAGCGTGGTGGTAATCACAACAGCTCGGCGAGAAACAACACAATCTCCGTGTGCGATGGAGAAGGTCAGCACAAAGGAAAAGCTCATCGTTGAATCTGCTGACAACTGATAACTGGCAACCGGGAACTGCTTCTACGGCTTCGTCATCTTCTCCGGCTTGACCAACTGATCAAACTCCTCACCTGTGAGAAATCCCAGTTTCAGCGCAGCTTCGCGCAGGCTGGTGCGCTCGACGTGCGCCGTGTGGGCGATCTTAGCGGCCTTATCGTATCCGACCTTTGGCGCCAGCGCCGTGACCAGCATCAGAGAATTATTCACATACCACGTCACTTTCTCGCGATCGACTTCAATGCCTTTGATCATATATTCCACGTAGCCGTGGCACGCGTCGGTGAGAAGAGTGACCGAGTGCAGGAAGTTGTAAATGATTACGGGCTTGAAGACGTTGAGCTCAAAGTTGCCCTGGGATCCCGCGAATCCGACGGCCGCAGTCGCACCGTGCACCTGTACGCAGACCATCGTCATTGCCTCGCACTGCGTGGGATTTACTTTGCCCGGCATAATAGAAGAGCCGGGCTCGTTCTCAGGAATCGAAAGTTCACCCAAGCCGCAACGCGGGCCGGAGGCCAGCCAGCGAACGTCATTCGAGATTTTCATGAACGACGACGCCAGCGTTTCGAGCGCGCCCTGTGCAAAGACGATTTCGTCGTGCGCCGACAGCGCCGCAAATTTGTTGGGATGCGAACGGAAGGGAAGCCCGGTGAGTTCTGCAATTTGTTTTGCGGCGCGCTCGGCAAATTCGGGATGCGTATTCAGTCCGGTTCCTACCGCTGTTCCGCCGATCGCCAAATCATACAACCCGTCCAGCCCCTGCTCCAGACGCTTGATGTCGCGGTCGAGCAGAGCCGCCCAGCCGCCAAACTCTTGGCCAAACGTCAAAGGCACGGCGTCCTGCAAATGTGTCCGGCCGATTTTTACGATGCTGTCGAACTCTTTCGCCTTTGCGGCAATCGCGTCGCGGACGCTTCGTAGCGCTGGAATCAGTGCGTTCTTCACGCGATCGGCTGCCGCAATGTGCATCGCCGTGGGAAACGTGTCGTTTGACGATTGCGACATGTTCACGTCATCGTTGGGATGAATCGGCTTTTTTGATCCCATCTCTCCCCCGGCAATTTCGATGGCACGGTTTGAGATGACCTCGTTCACGTTCATGTTCGTCTGCGTGCCGCTGCCAGTCTGCCAGATGCGCAGCGGGAACTGATCGTTCAGCTTGCCGGAAATCACTTCGTCTGCTGCTTGAACGATCAACTTGGCCTTATCAGCGGGCAGCTTGCGCAGGTCCTGATTGACGAGAGCGCAGGCTTTCTTGAGAATGCCGAAAGCGCGGATCAACTCCGGCGGCATAGTGTCGCGGCCGATGTTGAAGTGCTGCAGCGAGCGCTGCGTCTGCGCACCCCAATAAACGTTTGAAGCTACTTCGATTTTTCCCATGCTGTCGGATTCAATTCGCGTGGCAACTGCAGGCGGGGCAAGGGTGGACATGGAGGCTCCTGAACGAGCGTCGAGGATATGGCAACCGCAAATTATAGCGCGATGACAGAACACCCAAATGTGAGCCCGATCACAGGTGGTTGCATGCTAAGCTCGGTTCCGACCTGACATATGGCGCCATGCTAGAATCATCGGTCTCTGACCACCACCCGATTCGCCGACAGGCTTCCTGATGCCCGACTTCCTTACTGCCGAAGACATCGAAACGCTGGCTAAGCCTCAGCTTCTCGGCGAACGTGAGATGCGCACCGATGTCCTCGTTATCGGCGCCGGCCCTACTGGCCTGGCGTGCGCCATCGAGGCACAGAAAATCGGGCTGAAAGTGGTAATCCTCGATAAGGGATGCTTGGTAAATTCGCTCTTCCACTATCCCGCCGGCATGGTGTTCTTCACCACTCCCGAGTTGCTCGAAATCGGCGAGATTCCATTCACGACGGCGAACCAGAAGCCCACGCGCGAGGAGGCGCTCGAGTACTACCGCAAGGTTGCCGAACACTACCATCTCGACATCCGCCAGTACGAGTGGGTGAAAACCGTCCTCGGCGAGGACGGAAATTTCAGCATCACAGCGACTGACCGTGCGGGCAGGCCACATGATTACCGCGCGCGCAAGGTGATCGTCTCGACCGGATATTACGATCTTGCCAACCAGCTCTGCATTCCCGGCGAGGATCTGCCTAAAGTCTCGCACTACTATGGGGAGTCACACCCGTACTTCGACACTGACGTGCTGGTCATTGGCGGCAAGAATTCTGCGGCGATTGCGGCGCTCGATTTGTGGCGCCATGGCGCGCGCGTCACCCTCGTCTACCGCGGTTCGCAGTTGCACCATCACGTTAAGTATTGGATCAAGCCCGATCTCGAGAACCGCATCAAGAACGGGGATATCGAAGCCTACTTCAACAGTTATGTGCAAGAGATCGGTGTCGATCACGTGGTCGTGAAGACGCCGCGAGGGACTGTTCGTCTGAAAAACGATTTCGTGCTGGCGCTCATTGGCTATCATCCTGACTACGATTTTTTGCGCAGCATGGGTATCGAACTCTCTGAAAACCAATGCCGTCCGGTGTGCGACCCGGTCTCACTGGAGAGCAATGTTCATGGGATTTATGTGGCAGGGGTAATCGTCGCCGGCTCGCGGACGAACGAAATATTCATCGAAAACGGGCGGTTCCACGGGAAGCAGATCGCGGAAGATTTGAAGTTGAAGCTGCGGCCGTA
>JASIEN010000328.1 GCA_030045935.1 Candidatus Sulfotelmatobacter sp. | reverse complement strand
CTTGGCCTGATTTTCCTTTTGCTCGCACGTGCGATTGGCGCGCCTTCGGGTCATCAGGCCACGTCGCCCGTGGCGGCAGTGTGCCAGTGGCTCGGATACATTAATCTTGGTCTCGCCGCATTCAACATGGTTCCGGGTTATCCGCTCGACGGTGGCCGCGTACTTCGCGCCATACTCTGGTGGATCAGTGGCAGCGCCGACCGCGCCACCCGTTGGGCTGCTTTGACAGGGCAAGCCATAGCTTTTCTGCTCATCGCCTTCGGGCTCGGGCGTTTTTTTCTAGGCGAAAACTTCGGCGGGCTCTGGTTGGCGTTCATTGGCTGGTTTCTGCTGGACGCCGCGCGCAGCAGTTCTGTTCAGCTTAACCTCACCACGAGTTTGCGGGGAAGACGCGTCGCCGATGTCATGGAAAGCAACTGTACGACCGTCCCGGGATATTTGAACCTCCGCGATTTTATCGACGAATATGTCCTGCATAGTGGCTCTCGCTGCTTTGTCGTTACCAATAACCACCAGACGGTCGGCATCATCACTCCTGAGCAAGTCCGTGATGTACCGCGCGAAAACTGGGAACAAACCAGCGTGCAGAGTGTGATGCAGCCGTTGGCGAGCGTTCGCTCGGTTCCGCCTGACATGCCGGCTTCAGAAGCTCTGGAGCTTATGGCTCGGGAAAAGCTTCCGCAACTGACAGTGGTTGCTGGCGGGAAGTTGCTTGGACTTTTTTCGCCAACCCAGGTCCTTCGTTTTCTTCAAATCTACTCCGGTCACGGAGAGCAGCCGCAAGGCAAGCAGGCCGCATGATTCCACGATCATCGGTTCTTCCACGGGCGAAACTTACCCTCGCCACACGCTAGTCGAGATCCCTCCAGTTCGGCCCAATCCCGATTTCCACCAGCAGCGGCACCGCCAGCTTGTGCACCTGCTCCATCTGCTCGCGCACTAGGGATTTCATCACGTCCACTTCTTCTTCAGGAACTTCGAAAACCAGCTCGTCGTGTACTTGCAGAGTCATTTTCGACTTCAGCTCGCGCTCGCGCAACGCCGCATCGATCCGAATCATTGCAATCTTGATCAGGTCCGCCGCCGTCCCCTGCAACGGCGTGTTGACCGCCGTTCGCTCGGCAAACCCGCGCTGAGTGAAATTCTTACTATTGATGTCAGGAATCGGTCGAATGCGGCCGAACAAAGTTCTGACTTTCAGATCGCGGCGGGCTTCCTCCAGCGTTTTATCGATAAACGCCCGCACTCCTTTGTAAGTTTCAAAATAGTTGGTGATGAACTGCTTCGCCTCAGAGGTCTCAATTCCGAGATTCTGCGACAGCCCAAACGGCGACAAACCATATACAATGCCGAAGTTCACTACCTTAGCCTGGCGTCGATGGTCCGGTGTAACCTCGAGCGGGGCCACGCCGAACACTTGCGACGCGGTTAGCGTGTGAATGTCGTCCCCACGCCGGAATGCCTCCACCAGCAGCGGATCGCGCGAAAAATGCGCCAGAAGCCGCAACTCAATCTGCGAATAATCGGCCGTGAGCAGGACATGTCCCGGCTCGGCAATGAAGGCCGCGCGAATGCCGCGACCCAGCTCAGTGCGAATGGGAATATTTTGCAGATTCGGGTTCGCGGAAGACAGCCTTCCCGTAGCCGTGCCCGTCTGTCCGAACGTCGTATGAACTCGGCCGGTCGCGGGATTGATCAGCGCGGGTAAAGTATCGACGTACGTCGATTTCAGCTTGGTAAGCTGCCGGTAATCGAGGACCATCCGCGCGATCGGATAGTCTTCCGCCAAATCTTCCAGCACATCGACCGCCGTCGAAGCAACTCGTCCCTTCCCGTACTTCACCGGCTTGGGAAGATTCAGCTTGTTAAACAGCACGTCGCCAAGCTGCTTGGGCGAACTGATGTTGAATTCCATCCCCGCCGCGTCGTAGATTTCTTTCGCCTTGGCGGCGCTCTCTCGCTCAAGTTCCGTCGACATTCTGGCCAGCGCGGTGGTATCGATCTTCACTCCCGCTTGCTCCATGTGCGCCAGTACAGAAATCAGGGGCAAATCGATCTCTTCATAAAGCTTCAGCAAATTCGCCTGCTCGACTTCAGCGCGCAAAGCTGAAGCCAGCCTGCCGGTAATGTCAGCCGATTCGGCCAGATCCCCGCCGAGCTTCAGATTGAACCGCCGCAACGCTACGTCGCTCAGGCGATGCGACGAATATGTCGGATCGAGAAGATACGAGTACAGCATGGGATCATGCTGCACTCCTCGCAACCGAATTCGCAGCGGCTCCAGCGCATGGGTTGCGGCCTTGTAATCATGGATGGATTTCGGCGTTGTTGGCGATACAAGAATTGCGCGAAGCCTGGATCCCGCGGGGCCCGAATCCATCTTCACGATCGAGGCCGAGCCGGCCGACGACGAAATCGCGATCCGGCAGGTCGCTGATTCCTGCGCAGTAGAACCGACAGGCAAACCACCGGACAATGGCAGCATCCCTTCGCTCGCTTCTTCGGCAGTTGCTTCTTCGTCGTCGCTCGGTTCTGGAATCTCCGTCCGCTCCACTGCAACCGCCAGCGCCGCTCCCGAAGCGAGAGCCCTTATCACGCTATCCACCTCCGCCGCCGAGCTTGCCTCGCTGTAATGAACCTCGCTGATCTGAACCTCGGGCAATAATTCTTTCAGCAGGGACGTGAATTCCAGCTCCGCAAAGAGCTGGCGCAGCAGATCGATGTCCGGCTCGCCCGCACGCATCGCCTGAATGTTCAGGTCGACTGGAACATTCGTATCGATCGTCGCCATGCTTTTGCTGAAAAGTATCGTCTCGCGATTGTTCTGCAACGACTCGCGATACGTCTTGCGCTCGACTTCCGCAGCCCGCTCCAGCGCCTGCTCCACGCTGCCAAAGCGGCGGATGATCTCCACCGATCCCTTATCGCCAATGCCTGGGGCGCC
>JASIEN010000327.1 GCA_030045935.1 Candidatus Sulfotelmatobacter sp. | reverse complement strand
ATTTTTCTCGTCGTCCTTATAGCTGGTGTTCACGATGAATTTGTCCCCGGTGAAGCGCTGCGGCCAATGGCATTGCTCGCAGGTCTCGCGCGCCGGGCGCAGATACTTGACCGGGGATGGGATGGGCCGCGAATAAGTATGGAAGGTGACGGCAAAAACCTGGCGCAGTCCAGAGAGTTTGGAGCGCACAAACCATGGCGCTCCCGGACCGATGTGGCATTCAACGCACTCCACATGGGCGTGCGGAGAGTTCTGGTATGCGGTGAACTCGGGCGCCATGACAGTGTGGCAGGTCTGGCCGCAGAAGGTGGTTGTGTCCATGTACTGCACGCCGCGGTAGGAGGCGGTGCCGATGATCAGGAGATTCATTAGCGTCGCTGCCGCGACGTATCCCAAGCCAGTGCGCACTTCGGGAACTCTGAGATCAATGGCCGGATAAACCTCTGGCAGTTCGCCTCTTTGACGCAGGCTGCGCCGCCTGAGCCAAATGCCTAGTGGGATCAGCAGCAGGCCAAGGATGAAAATTCCAGGAAGAATCAGGAAAATTAGAATGCCGACGTACGGGTGGGGAGGGCCGGGCAGGAAATAATCGTAAAACCAGAACGCGATCAGGGAGAATGCGGAGCTTGTGGTCAGGACTGCGCCCACCAGGGTGATGATATTTTTTCCCAGGTAATACAGCGGCCGTGCCCAGCTTCGAATTGTCTCTCCCAGTGCCATTTCAGCCCGTTGCCCGCTTTCCCCACATCGAAAGACACTTCAACCTTGCCGCGGCGTGGCCGCGACTGTCACCAACTTCCTGATCGAATACCAAAAAAACCAGCCTACTTCTTTAGCGTGCGAATGTAGGCCACCAACCCCTTGATCTGGTCCGGCGACAAAGACTTATAGGACGGCATCTTGCCTTTGCCGTTGGTGATGATGTCGGTGAGTTCGGCGTCCGACATTTTCTGCACGTCGGCAGAAGTGAAATCGTGGGCACCCATCTTCTTGCCGATTGCAGATCCGGTGCCGTCGGCGCCGTGGCAGCCGGCACACTTGGCCTTGAAGGTGGCAGCGGCATCATCCGCTCGCGCCGAAAGGGGAAGGGCAAACATTGCCGCCATTGCGGCCAACACAGTCAACCTCTGGACGTTAATCATCTTCATCATCGCAGCTCCGATTTAGGGTTTATCGGCTACCGCCTTACGTATCATCAGCCGACAGACGAGTCTATCGGCCAAGAGTTTAAAGAAACAATGCCTCTTATCACAGGAAAAAGTGATAGGGGTCACCGTAAGGGTATGAGCAAAGCAATCGTTTGCATTTCTCACGCAACGCCAGAAACGACCGCAGGCATGCGCAGAGCTGGGTGGTGGAGGCAGAGTGCGGTTGCATTTCGATGAAAGGCAAGCCGTTACTGACGATCTTTCGCGGTTACCGCTTCCTTGGCTCTTTCGGCTTCAATCTTCCTGATGGTTGCCCGCAGCCAGGCTCCAAGCGTCTCTTCGATCTCCCGCTGGGTAGCCGTCCGGTACAACGATTCGAGCGTATCTCCTTGGGGGGTAAGGGGGAGGCAGTCACAGGGAACACGCTCACCGCGCGCATCCTCGGGAATTAGCGGCCACAATGCGCATTCGTTGCACGGCACTCGCTCAGTGGTATTGAAGTTTGCGCACGTCGGAGAGTCAACGAAGATGAGCCGCGATCGCCAAGCTTCCCGCGGGAGCCTCCCGTATCCGCCCTGCTCGAGAAATTGCAACTCGAACTTCAACACTTCTAGAATGTCCCGGTCATCTCGTGGCATAAACGTACCCTCAGTCACTGCCAGTGTGCGCCTGTGGACAGAGCGACACCGTGATCCTGGTCACATCGAAAAGTAAGCCTCGTCACAACGGTCTTTCAGGCCTTTTTTGCATGCAAGGAGCATAGTTCGGAGCCGCAAATCCGTAATATCGGCGCGGCGCGTACTGACTGTAGGTCAGATTTTTGGCGATTCTGTCTGCGGCGTCTGCCCGCACAAGCATGTGTGACCGAAGTCACTGCCGGACTGCGCTTGGCGGGATGAGAATCGCCGCATTTGATGTACTTGGCGTGTCGAAGTTCCCGGGTAGCTTTGGAGCCATGCCAGCTTCCTGGACAATTTCCGGCATGCTTGCCCAGGCGACCTTGATGTGGCGCTTACTTTTCCCGTGAGAGATACTGAGGGACCGAAACGGTGGACGATCGAGACTTGAGGAGGAGCATATGCAGCTCTTGAACCCGGTGGTGGAGCGGTGGGTCAACGATGCGAAGCTGGATCCTGAGGGCTTTTGGGGGCGGGCAGCCGAGGATTTGGCATGGTTCCGTAAGTGGGACCAGGTGTTGGAATGGAACCGTCCGACTTTCAAGTGGTTCGTCGGAGGTAAGACCAATCTCTGCTATAACGCTCTCGATCATCACGTCAAACGCGGATGGGGCGGGCACGCAGCTCTGGTTTATCTGAATGAGCGTGGCGATCGGCGTGTCTTCACCTACGCGAGCTTGCTGGCGGAGGTCCAGCGTGCTGCCGCTGCTCTGCGCGGCCTGGGCATAAGGAAGGGCGATCGCATCACGCTGTACATGCCTACTTGCACGGAAGCTATCATCCTCATGCTCGCCATCGTGCGCATCGGCGCAATCCACTCGGTCGTGTTTGCGGGCTTTGGAGCCAAAGCACTCGGCGACCGGATTCAGGCCAGTGGTTCCCGGCTGGTATTCACTGC
>JASIEN010000028.1 GCA_030045935.1 Candidatus Sulfotelmatobacter sp. | reverse complement strand
TCCGCGCGATTGCCCCAGATAGGAATGCCGTTCAGCAGTATCGCGGAACCGGGGTCCTGATCCATGATCTGGCCACGAAATTCGAAGTAGTTCAGCGATCCGTATTGCGTCCAGGCGTTCGCGGCGGGAAGGTTATTGATTGCGGGGACGATGTCCGTCTCGTTCTGCTGCTGGATCATGTCAAGCGCTACCGTTTCCACTGTCACGGGCAGGTCTGACGCAGGAATATCGGTCTTCGAGGCGACGTTCTGATCATCGATTTGAGCCGTAACAGTCACGGTGGAGCTGACGGGCTGCGGCGACAGGGCCGCGTCCACCGTCACCATCCGCCCTGCGGCCACCACGGCGTCTTTTCTCACAGGCTGAAAACCGTCGTGGCTGAATTGCACCGTGTAGGTCCCGGGTGGAACGTCCGCAAGTCGATAAGAACCGTCGTACTGGCCCACGATTCTCTTAATGATTGACTCACGAGAATCCTGAATCTCGACCGTCGCCGCCGGCAAGGCGAGGTCTTGGCTGTCGGATATTCTTCCCTCAATCGTTCCCGACGCGCCGCCCTGGCCCTGTGCACGCACAAAGCCAAGCGCCATCATAAACATGAAATATGCGATTGGGCGCCAACGTTGAAATCGAATCATTCAGGACCCCTTTTTGAATGCATGTCTTTACCATGCAGAACTTGAGCGGCATATCGGACCGCCTATCAAAATCGCTTCCTGGTGACAGCGAAGAGGGAAGCTCGGGTTATCGACTCGTCTGGGACGTCAGCTCGAAAGCGAGTCACATGTCGCGACCCGGTGAAAACCAGAACCAAGGCTAATCGCCGACTGCACCAGCATCCTGGAGCCCGCCATCGGTCTCGACTTTGACGCGGGAATCTCGACTTCGTCCCGCAAAACCCAGTTTCCGGAGAATTAAACTCCATGTGAGCTGCATCGAGGTGACACACAGCCAAAGTCCGCCAAGCATAAGGGTCAGGACCACGATGTCCCATGCCGGACGGTAATTGTAGAGCCACGGGAAATCCATAGAGTGCAGGCCGTGATAGAGCCATCGCGTCATAAACGACGACGCATCGGAATGTTCACCGACCACCCGCCCCGTTCTCTGGTCGATGTAGAGTTGCGTATGCTGCGGATCGTTCAGTTTGACGAAAAGCACCGGCAGCGGACGTTCGCGATGGCGATCCAAGTAGTAGCGGTCGTATTGCGTCAGGAGGTGCCTGTCGACGACATCATAAGGATGTGCGGCGTTGCTGACCATGTCGAAGATTCTGTCCTTGTCGTACTCCGTGCGTGGAGCGCCCTCAACGGGAACGATCCTCGTTTCGCGGGAATCGATCGCGGCGACGTAGACAGGCTGATCGTCAAAGGACGTGAAGTCCAATTGCTTCACCTTCAGATTTCCCAATTGCGCGAGCGCGACCTGTGGAGACTTGGCGGCATAGTTGTCGATCTGAAATCGACTAGCGCGAAGAACCGCTTGAATCCGTCCTAGGGGACTCGTGACCCGCCCGCCTCCGCCTTGCCCGCCATTGGGACCGCGCTGTACCGGGAACGGGTCCATCGAGAGCATCCCGCTGAAGGCCCACGTGCAGGTCACTATCCCGAAGAACAATCCCAGAGTCATGTGCAGACGCTTCTGTCCGGTATAGGGTATCCCCGAGGGAGCCCCTTCGAAGCGATACCGCTTGTTTGGCGAGTACAAAGAAATGCCAATGATCAATCCCATCAGCGCGGCCACCGTTCCGATGCCCGACGTGTAAATGACTATATTGCTCCAAAGCTTTTGCTGGACCCGCAAAGGAGTGTAGTAAATCCAATGCGGAATCGGTCCGAGCTCGGCGCCGATTCGCGAGCCGAGCGTAGTATATTGAACGACTTCTCCGGAGCGCTGGTTCATGTATACCTGCTGTCCGTCCGGAAACGTGTACTTCCAGAGGGGCATCTGACCGCGCAAGCCTCCCTGCACGGTCCATTGATCGACTGCGGTCACTTCTTGAACGCGGGCGAAACTCGGGGGCTGGCCGGCCCAGTGCGAGGCGGTTCGCAAAAGGAGCTCCGGAGTGTATTGACCTTGTATTGAGCCGTCGTCGGCATAGACCATGGTCCCGCCGCCTCGGCCGCCGCGTCCTGCTCGCCGCGGTGGAGTCGGAGGCGGAGGCGGAGGCGTGGCGCTCGCCACGGCCTCCGTTGAACTGCCCTGCGGCCCTTTTCCGGCCGCGGCGGGACTTCTCCCGGATCCCGCCGCACCATCATCTGGCCGGACGGGGTTGTCCCTCAGGGATTGGGTGGCGCTGGTAGGTGCGGCGCCGTCCGGACTTCCCCGTCCTCTCTTTTGGCCGTCGCCTCCGCCTCCGCGGCCAAAGCCTTCGGCGACCGCGCCTCCACGCTTCCCGCGATCGCCCCGTTTCCCTCGCCCAAAGCCTTTTTTAAAACCACGGCCTGAATCTGTTGACTCCTTCCCATCCGGATTGCCACCTTGCGCAGCAACCTCCCCGCCGGTCTTCGAGGCGCTTTGACCTTGCGCGTCCGCCGCCTGGCCACGAGCCAGAGGAGGCACGGCTGCCGGGGGTGGGGCGCCACGTCCTCCTCTGCCTCCGCGTCCGCCACGTCCGCCGCCTCCGACACCGAACCGGTACACGGGTCGACCGTCGAACATAGCAAGCTGCACGCTGGTCGGCGATCCTTCCACCCCTAGCTTCGCGAACGCTTCCTCAGGCGACAGGTGAATGCGACTCGCATCGATCGGGTCGGAGTGGTCTAGCCGATCGCCCTGGCCTACGCTGGGGAAGTCCCAATACATCATGAAAATTCCCGAGGCGAACCACCACGCGAACAGGAGACAGAACGCCACCCCCATCCAGCGATGGCAGAAGATGGCGACTTTGCGGATGCCAACCAGCACTTGCCTCATAATTTTTCCTTAGAGCGCACAACGCATTCGCTGTGCGCTTAACCTTAACGCGCACAACGCATTCGCCGTGCGCTTAGTTACCTAATGCGCGCAACGCATTCGCTGTGCGCTTGATCGAACCTGTAGCGGACGGTTGCGAACACATTAATCGGCTCCCCGGGATAAAGCTGGGTGCCGTTGATCGAGAAACAAAGTAGCTATGAACCGCGAGGGCGTGGAAACCGTGATCCCAATCGCTGTCTACGTCCACTTCGGCAACGTTTGCATCGGCCTTAAGGGCCTGATCGTAATTGCCGCCCCCCAGAGGGATAAGAAAGTTGTAATAAATGGTCCTCCGGAAGGCGGCGTTTACGTCGCGACACGGCAAATGCGCGGTGCGCGTCGCCTGGGGTTTTTTGCGTATGACGTTCACCATTCCCCCCATCGACGCGCCCGCGCCTCCTTAGAGCACCCCACAGAGCGCCCCCTCCGGCCCCTTCATGACGTGATTCCTTTCCACAGCCAAAGACCAGCAGTATGCGATCTTCTCAAGTTCTTCTCTTTTGGGTTGAGCGACTTATGAAGCACGTTAGCATGAAAAAGGTCAAATCCAATGGCTCTGGTGGTCACTTCGCGGTCTTAGACAGCCGGAATCCGGTCATTGACCTCGCTAATGAGCCTTGCCGAACGTCCGTTACCCGCATCCCACAGGCAACCGCAGTCGCCGTGGACTGCATGGGATGGGCCACTCGAAAGGTCGTAGCAGTCGCAACCGATGGCAACTTGCCGGCCAATCCAGCACAACAGCAGGATCGCGGCGAGCATAAACCAGTGCGATTTGGGCTTTGGTTTACAGGGGTTGCGGTCGGGCCTAGCATCGAATCGGCCGGAGCAGCGGGAAATGCCGGTCATGTGCGGTCAGTGACCGGTCACCCCAGTTCCATTGGCAGCTTTTCGAGGGGCGCTCACCTTAGGACAGCGTTAGTGCGGCCAGTAAACGGCGGCGTGAATCTTATTCAGCGGCGGCTGGATATATCCGATCCCGCGTCCGGCGCAGGCGACACAGGTCCACAGCAGTAACGACAATCCCGCCGCCAGCTTCACCCTCCCTGGAATCCGCGGCGCTCTATCGATTTCCGCCGTATTGAAATACACGCTGCGGCGAAAGACCCAGCCATGAATAAACACCAGCGCCACGAGCGACAGCTTAATGCGAACGAAGGTGTTGTAGTAATACTCTTCGGCCTTGGATCCCAGCATCAGCAGTCCGCAGGTAGCGACCATAACGAAGCCGATCCGCTTCGGCCAGCGCAGTTGATTCACCACATCCGATACCGAATAGTTCTTCAGAGCCAGCTCCAGCAGACGCATATCCGTCAGCAGAATCAGCCCTCCGAACAACGCGATCCCGCACAAATGAAGCGACATCACAATCGGATAAACATACCAAGACCCGCGCAGAGCCGTGAAAAAGTCCGTGCTCTGCACCCACTGCGCCAACGAAAGAATCATTTCTAACGACCCAAATCCAAACCCGAGCCCGAGCCCGGATTCACGAACGCGATGAAAATTCCGCCGAACACCACCGAGCCCCATAGCGCGAGAGAAACGCACGCCACCACTTTGCCGCTCGCGGAAGTTTCTTTAGACCACGCCGCACGGCGATGGATCGTGTAATTGAAAACAATCGCCGCCAGCAGGCAGACCATCTTGATGACAAAGGCCCCGTTCTGGACGTACATCTCCGGATCGTCGGAAAACAACAAAAGTCCGGAAAAAATCATCAGCACCAGCCCGATCAGCGTCCACGCGGACGTCGTTTTTAAAAGCTCAGCCGGAGTCTGACGCCGCATTCCGAGATCCAAAAGCCGGAAATCCACCAAAGCGATGGTTCCCACGGAAAAGGAGAAGGAGATGATATGTATGCATTCAAGAATCGGAAAACTGAGAGCCGATTCGGCCAGGGGGTTTTCAATCAGACACACTCATCACTATTTTAGTTGAGCTGTCTTGACGCCGCTCTTATCGCCCCAGGCGATCCAGGTTTCGCTCGCGGAATGAATCAGCTTCGGATAGCCCAGGCTCTGGCGCGAGCCTTCCGCAATCTTCAAGACAGGTCCGGGCGCGCCGCTCGGCGATACCGCTCGCACCGAGACGCTAGCGTTCTTGGGTCCTTCCTCAATCCAGGAGATCAACGCGCTGCCATCCGCGCTCAGAGCCGTCGAAGCATAACCCTGAGTGTCGCCCGTGCTCAGGACCACCGGTTTGCTCCAGGTCGCTCCCGCGTCCGATGAAAATGCCGCTTGCACCCGCGGCTTATCGTCCGCTTCCGTGTACCACGCGACGGCGACGCGATTGTCTTGCGCGGCGGCCGAAGCCGCATTCACCGGACAAGCGTTGATCTGCCATTTGTCCGCATAGAGAATTTTCGAAGTCGACCAGTGCCCGTTCTCAAATCTCAAGATCGCGATATCGCGAATGTCTTGCGAGGTGTGATCGCGATAGGCAACCAAAAGTCCCTTAGCGGTTTTCACCACGGAAGTAGGGCAGCAGGAACAGACGTCGTTATCCAATTCTTCTTCCCGGATCTCCTTGCCGTCCGCGGAGACGATCGTGCGCATCAGAGAAACCGGACCGTCTTCGCCCTTCAGCGCCTGAAGCCACATCAGCGAAGCTTCCTGCGGACCGCTCACCACCATGGAAGCTAATCCATGCTGCACCGGCTGGCGATTCTTATGCGCCATCTGCGGCGCCGTCCAATGCAGGCCGTCGCGCGAGCTCGAAACCAGAATATTTTCGGCGTCGCTGGAATCGTCGCCCTTCTCCACCCAATGCGCTAGCAGCGTGCCGTCGCCGAGGCCGATCAGTTCGGGGACCTCCGCCGGATGACGCCAGAAGCGGCGGCCGGAGGCGATGGTGCGCGCATCCGACCAACGCCCTCCGCGGCGCTGGGCATATTTCAACGCGCCCAAACCCTCGCCCGCCGGCTCAACCCAGCTCAACAGAATGCTTCCATCGGATGCGACAGCCCAATCGGGCTGAATCCCGGCTTTCGCCGGATTGTCCGACGGTGTGGCGGTCAGGTTTTGCGCGAAGCTTTGCCCGGGTACCAGCAGCGCGCAGGTGAACAAAAGAAAACTCGCGAAGTTCTTCATGAAAATCCTAAAGTGAACGCTTCCATACGGAATTCTAACGCGGGGTCCTCCCAGCGCCACAGCGTTAGTCGAGTGTAACCCAAGCGCCCCGCGAATGCGAATGCGGTTCTGGACCAATGTGCGACGTAAGCCTATGAAAATACAACGTCACTGACCGGATGCTGACTCTGAGGTGACCCCTTATAGCCGGGATTGCGGTAAACAGATGGCGCCGTACCCGTAACGGAAAAGAATCCGTGGCTCGCCGCGGTACCGCGTATAGAGCCGAACCGCGCCAGGGAGCGGTTACCGGCCTCGAATGACACGCTGCTTTTCGCAACTTGGTACTACTTTCGTGTCGTCCGGGCGGGCGGAGCAGCGAGGAAGCCGGTACGACGGTACATGTCGGCGTCATTCTCGAGCTTTGTGCGGCCCATCCAGACGGTCAAATCGTGCCACGAAAATTCGAAGCCATCCCCGCGAGGGTCCCAAGGTTGACGCTGCGCTTCCTTGAGGTTAGCGATTTCAGCGGCTTTGATAAGGGCCTTTTCGCTCGCTTTGGCACGCTCCTGCTGGAGCAGTTTCAGCTCGGCTTTGGCTTTCTCGAGGGTACGGTTGAGGCGATGCTCGTAGAGAGAGAGGCGGGTGAGGAGATCACTGTGTTGTTCGAGAGCTTTGGCTTGGGCGAGGGCGGAATGGATGAGCGGGTCGGGGGACACTTCCGATTCCGCTTCGCCGGTGGGCTCGTAAGCCGCGAGGCCGAAGAGGGTATTCTCCATGGCGCGGATGCGATCGAGCCGCCAGTAGGTATCGGCGATGGTCTGGACACATCTGGATTCAATCAGACCTTGAGGCTTTAGCTCGGTGTGAAACTGGCCGCAGTGCTTTTGATAGGCGGCGAGATCTTCCGAGGGAAGGACGACGGTGTGGCCGGTGAGGCCGTGACGAAGGGCGTTGAGCGATACCCGGCGCTTGCCCTCGGGGCTTATGGGGCCGCGGGAACGGGCGGCGTTTTGGCGGTTGATCTCCGCGCGATCGATCGGTTTGGAAGGGTCCACAAATAACCTCGATCAGTTTTCGCGCAGAAGAAGGGAAATCCAGGTGCGACAAATTGGATGTTATTGAATATGTGGGAGTTCTAGTTGCTGGGTGGTTGCGAATGTGCGCGGCGATGGGACTAATGAGCCCCAACGCCCCTAACCGCTCCCTATGGTCGCGGCTCAGCCGAGACTAGAGGACGCGTTGGTGCAGAGGTCCGCGTGAGGAGTCCCGACTGTCCCCAACGGCTCAGAAATGAAACTTCACGGCAGCCTGCATCAGCCGCGGCCCGGCCGCCTGGACCACATAGCCGAAATTGGGCGTTCCGTAGGTTCCATCCACGGCCGTCGGACCATAAAACTGCGCGTGATTGAAAATGTTGAACGCCTCAAAGCGGATGTCGATCGAAGTGGTCTCGGTTAGCTTCGTCGTCTTGGTCAACTGCACGTCGAAATTATTAATTCCAGGCCCGTAGAAGAACCTCCGGGACGCCGATCCGAGCTGGCCCAGATTCTCCTCGGAGAAAAGATTGACATTGAACTCCGGCCGTCCATTGCGCGGATTCGTATTGATCTGCAGCGGGCCGTTCGCTACGTTGGGCGTGTCCAGAATGTAATTATTGATGCCGTTGCCCAGGGTTCCCAATAGAGAGTTGTCGGAATTATCGAAAAGCGTCACCGGCATGCCGGTGCTGAAGCGCGTAGCGCCGGAGATGCTCCAACCCTGGGTCGCCCGGTTCGGTGCGAAAAGCCGGTCGAACGGAATCCCGTATCTGTATGACGCCACGAAATTGTGCTTCATATCCCAGGACGAAATGACTCGCGTCAGGCTCTCATTCAGAGGGTTTAGCTGCTCGCCAATATTTGAGCCCTGATCGATCGACTTTGAATAGGTGTAGGAAAGCAGGATGACTGAATTTCCGGTCGGTGTGTAGCGAAACGTTGCCTCCAGGGTGTTGTAGTTGGAATTTTCGATCGTCTTTTGCGCTGTGTCCGCGCCGTAATCTCCCGCAGGCCCCAGCGCATTTATCCTGGTATCCAGGTAAGTCACTCCCTGAGCCGACGTATAGGTCGCGTCCTCGCCATAAGGCCCGCAGGTAAGAGTGCCCGGCGCAACCTGATAGGGCTGGCTCAAACTGAGGCACAGCGCGGCATTTCCGGGATTAGTCGCGATCGTATCCACGAGATGGTGTCCCTGATTTCCGGCGTAGCTGAGCGTGAGCAGGGACTTGCCCTTAATCTGGCGCTGAATCGAAAACATGTAATTTTCGGTGTACGGCGTTTTATTCCGGTAATACCAATAGGGGTCGGCGCTGTCGGGGGTGACGGCCGCCCAATTGTACGTGGTATCGGGATTCTGAGCCGAGACACCGTGGGGAGGGAATGAAAATGGGTACGGATCGGTGTTTACCGTTCCGTCACCCGCGTTGATGAAGGGCGCGGCGAACGTCGGCGGCGCGGGGCTGAGGTAATTGTAGCCAAACGGGGGAACGCCGTACATAACGCCGGCGCTCAACCCGGGAAAAGCAGTATAAAACGTTCCAAAACTCGCGCGGATGCTGGTCTCGCCTCCGTTGCCCAAAATCTTCTTAAGAATTCCGCTATCCGACTTTGGCGCATATGCAATCCCTACCCGAGGAGCGAAGTTGTGGTACTGGATCGGAGAAAGGGTGTTAGGAATTCCCGGGTCGCCAGGAACCACCAGGCCTGGAATCGCGTCCGGAAACAGAACCGACTGCTCTCCGGGCACCACCGTCTGGATGTTGTTGTACTTCTCGGACCACGGCTCGATCACATCCCAGCGCAAGCCAAGATTCACGGTCAGGTTCGGACGCGCGCGCCAGCTATCTTCCACGAATGCGGCGTAGTAGCGATTGCGAAGATAGAACCGCTGGCCGGTGGTCTGCGTAAAGTTCGACGGGAAGCCGAGGAGGAAATCGGCGAAGGCATTGCCGGTCTCTGTGCCGAAGAAGCTGTAAGTTCCGTTGAAGGTCGCGTTCGGATTTTCGTTGACCTGATCGTTATGAAATTGAAAGCCGAACTTCAGCGAGTGGTTACCGATAACTTTCGAAACCGCTTCGCCTACGTAGAAGGTGTTGTTCCACTGCTGGACGTTTGTGATCGGAACGCCCATGACGAAAGAGGGGAAAACGATGTTTTCCACGCCCTCGTACTGCGGCGCCTGAACCACGAGCCCCCCGTTGGCGGGACCCGGCACGAATCCTTGGGAAGCGATGCTCACTCCCGTTCCGCCGTGCGGCTGGCCAATGAAGTTTACATTCCGGAGAAACCCAATGCGAAGCTCATTCACCAAAGTCGGGCGTATAGCCTTGGTTACACCAATGCTATACTCCTGCGCCTGGCCAATCGACAATGCGTCGAATCCAGGCACGCTGGCCCCACCATATTGGCCGGGATATGGGTTATCGAGATCGTAATTGTCGATGAAATAGTACCCGTTAATTTGGCCGAGACGAGTGTTTGCATCCAGTCTGGTGCCTCCCTTTTCGTCTCGTACGGTTTGGGGGTAGGATGACGTTTCAAAGAAACTCGACCCGATGTTCGGCTGTGGGATGTATTTCAGCAGGTTGGTGGCAGGCGCCGACCAGGCCGTCGTGGGGATCTGCGCGTTGGGGAGCACGCACTCCGAGGGGTTGTTGCAGCCGGGCGTGTAATAAGGCTCGCCCTGCACGACCGGCCATCCGAGCTGTTGGGTGAGCAAGTTGGCGTTGTAGGTGCCGCTCACGGTTCCCGTCAAAGTGCTCGTGGCATCGCTGAAATTTCCGAGGCGTTCCTGCTGCGACATAACGGCGGAGACCGGCGAGGTGATCCCTTGCGAGGTGCTGGTGTGTTGATAATCCACAAAGAAGTACAGCTTTCCTTTCTTGATGGGACCACCGATGGTGCCGCCGGGTTGATTCTGCTGGTAGGAGCCGCGGGTCGCATCAAAGTAGTTCCTCGCGTCTAGATCGGTGTTCCGAAGAAATTCAAAAACGGTGCCGTGGAAAGAATCGCTTCCGGATTTGGTTACCACGTTGACCATGCCGCCGTTGTAGTTGCCGTATTCCGGGTCGAAGTTATTGGTAAGAACGCGGAACTCCTGAATGGAATCCAGATTCGGGATGACGGAGGTTCCTCCATTCATGTGTTCCTGCACATCGACGCCGTTCACCATAAACCCGTTCGCCGATTCGCGCTGGCCATCGATGGAAACATCTCCGGGATTCAGGTCGCCGGATGGATTAATGGCTCCCGTGACTCCCGCCATGATCACGGAAGTCGCCGTCAGGGTGGTCACCGGAGTGACGCCCGGCTGAATCGCGAGCAAGTCCGTGTAACTGCGGCCGTTGAGGGGCAGCGCCTCGATCTGTTGGGTGCCGACGACTTCTCCGAGGTGGGTCTGTACGGTATCGACCTGGGTCTGCACATCGGCTTCGGTCTCCGTTACATTGACCGTCTCGGCCTGCTCGCCGATCTGCAGCGTGGCGTCGACCGTCACGCCGGAGTCGGCGTCGATGCCGATGTTGGTCTTCCTTTGCGGCTTGAACCCGGTCGCCTCGATCGTCAAATCGTAACGACCCACCGCGAGCGCTGGAAAAGCGTAGAACCCTTGCGCGTCCGCCGTCGTCTTGAGCTGCGTCTTGACCCCAGTGTTGAGGAGCGTGAGTTGAGCGTTGGGTATGGCCGCGCCGGAGGGGTCTTTGATCGTGCCGGAAAGGGTACCCCCGGCGAACCCCCACCCTAAAGACGATAATAATTGGACGGCTATGAGGCTCCCCGTCATCCGGGCAGCCATCTTCAGGAACCGCTTCATTTCTTTCCTCCCAGTTGCTAAATGCTCGCTATCAGAATGTTCAAGACGCACTCGCCGAACGCCGACCCTGCGTCCGATCCGTTGACCCCAGCCGACTGGGGCGCCGCAAAGAGCAGGAAAGGAAGGGACGATCTGTTATTTGACAACTTCGGCTAATGGGCTACCGTACCATTTGTTTCTCGCGATTCGGGCGATAAGGGGGTCAACTTGTGGTCACCATCCGGTCACTGACGTTTTGGTGTCAATAACTTACCTAGACACTCAGTCAAATTATCATCGAGTGCCGCGTTGGCGG
>JASIEN010000326.1 GCA_030045935.1 Candidatus Sulfotelmatobacter sp. | reverse complement strand
GGCAGCGTTCCGGTAAGTGATAAAACGCCTGCGAAGAAACATCAGGTCAAGCCGCAATAGATTGCCATCTCGGAGAAATTCAATGAAAAGAAACTTTTTTGCTTTATCTCTCGCGTTCGGTTTCATGGCTGGTAGCGTCGTGCAGGGGCAGACTGCAAATCAAGCGGTCAAGGATCCGGTCTCAAGCGCGTTGCGCTCGATGTTGCCGCGCCGGCGGGACAACACGCTGGCAGCAATCAGTGCCATGCCAGCCGACAAGTTCGGCTACAGGCCGACGCCAGACCAGATGACCTTCGGGCATCTCGTGGTGCACATTGTTGAGTTCAACAACAGCTTCTGCGCCAAAGCGGCGGACGTTCCTGCACCGAAGGTTGAGGAAGTCAAAGAGAGCGACTCCAAGGAAAAACTCTTGGCTGCAGCCACAGCCTCATTCGACTTTTGCAACGAAGCCCTCAGCAAGATGGACGACTCGAAGCTGGGTGACAGCATCGATCTTTTTGGCGGACATCAGGGCAGCCGTGCCTCGGCGGTGCTAATTCTTTCCGGCGGGTTGGCCGACCATTACGCTTCCGCAGCGATGTATCTTCGCCTGAACGGAATTCTGCCGCCTACCGCGCAGCCGAAGAAATAACAAATGCCTATTTGATCTGCACCAGGCCGTTCGATGCTCCGGCAGCGATGGCCGCCGGAGCCGCGTGCTGGGGGGCACGCCAGGTATCGAAGATCGAAACCTGGTGCACGCATGACACCGTGCAGTGAGGAGCGCAGCCTTTTTCGGTCAGGTATTCACGGTGTATGTCGTCGCGCGTGTAGGTTTCAAGCGGAACGCCGGGGTACCCGCGCTGCTGTGAGCAATAGTGCACCAGCCCGTCTTCGCAGATATAGAGATAACGTGCGCCGGCGCGGCAGCGCCAGTCGTTAGGCAGACCCTGAGCAATGTTGTCCTGAAACGCATTCACGCGCGTGAAGCTGCGTTTTTCCAGCGACTTCATCTCGTGATAAATCCTGCGCTCTTCTTCACCCAGCGGCTGCAACTGGCCACTGGCGTCATGAATGATTCCGATGGTCGAACTGAATCCGAGTTCGACGGCACGCTTGCCGATCGTCAATGCATCCTGTGGATGCGTAATTCCGCTGCCCACGACCGAATTGATGTTTACGTGGAAATCGGCATGCTCGGCCAGCAGTTGCAATTTCTTATCGAGGACCTTCAGACTCTTTTTCGAGACCTCATCGGGATTCACGTTATCGATGGAAATCTGCAGCCATTCAAGGCCGGCCCGGTTCAGCCTCTGAATACGCTCTGCCACGAGAAGATAACCGTTGGTGATCAGTCCCGCGATCATGGCGTTGGCACGAATGCGGCGGATTACATCGTCGAGCTCAGGGTGCAGCAGCGGTTCTCCGCCGGAAATGGTGACGACTGAAGTTCCCAGCGCGCCCAGCTTATCGACGCGGTGGTACATTTCTTCGATGGGCACCGGGCTCGAGAAATCATCGAACTCGTTGCAATACGTGCAGGCGAGATTGCAGCGGCGAACGGGAATGATATGCGCCAGAAGCGGGTGATCGGTTGAAGCGAACGCGCGCGCAGCCATGAGTGCGCCGCGAAGATTGCGGTGCAGGGACTTGGCGCGGCGACGCAGAGACTTAGCGAGACTCGGCATGGAGAATGAAGTACTTCTATTACAACACAATCACCTGTCGGGAGCAGCGGGACGGACTTTGTTTTGAGTATTTACTGGGGTGAAATGGCGATTTTCGTCAGTGAACCGCCGCCGGGTGCAAGTGGCGAAAACTCTGTACCTCGAGCAAACGAGCCTGGTAGAGAATGGCCAGGCAGGAAACCACCCTGTAATCATCGCCGCAGATCAAGTCGCGCTTTTGCAGCCATTGTTTCTGCTCTTCCATCAGAATGTCGCTTTCGGCGTCATCCAGGTTGTCGAGCCAGGTTTTGTAAGCGAGATTGAGCGCGACATCGAGCGACGACGCGGTTTCCGAGTAACAGATCGCGTTTTCAATCGTGGTCTTCGCCTGATCGCAGTCGAAGCTGGCTTTGTAGCGCGGCGGCATTTTAGCGTCGACGACCTCAAATTGGTTGTCGTGGACACTCCAGCGAAGTTTGATCACGAGCGGGTCTTTCCGCCCCGATTCGTCGTGAAAGGTCTCGACGAGGAGCCCGTTTTCGACACCGAGCCTATAGAAGATGCGGCCGAAAAGAGCGGCCCACTGCTGCTCGGTCGGCTCGGGAATCTTGAGTTCGGCGAGCGATCCATCGGGCTGGCGGCGCACGACGGAGTGCACGTCCGGCCCAGCTGTGCCGGTGGCGCAGGTCGAGGCAACAACTACGGCATCCTCGTTTCCGCTCCCGGCAAAATCGAAATAATAGAGGCTGTCGATGGCCACTCCGTCGCAGTCGGCTGGTTTGCTGAGGAATTTCTGGATCTCTTCCCTGGAGATCTGTGGTTGCTTCTGCGCCATTGCAATGGGGGGTATGGTCAGCAGCAGCAACGCGCTGAACCACAGGGATTTTCGTCGGAGTTGCATGGTCGAATTGTATGCACGCCCAGTGCCTGTCAAGAGAGTAACTGATGCCCGGATCGCTGCAAGGTATCGAGAGTCACCGCTGCAGATTCTTCCTCCACCAGCACGTAATCTGTGTCATAGGTCGAGATCGCGAAGATGGGGATGCCATTATTGGACAGCGGTTCAATGAAGGATAACAGCACTCCGGTTTGCGAGAATGCGAACGGGCCTTCGAGCTTGAAGCAGATCCAGCGCGGGCCGGCCCTGAGATTCTCAGGAATATTCTGCTCGGGGCAAACAACTGAAAGCTCATCCCGGGTCCTCGTGATTGAGATGAACTCGCTGTCTGCAGTCCAGGGGGGAGGGGCTGCATCCGGAGCCATACGCAGAACTGCAAACGTTCCGGCAAGCATACGAAATTTCAATTTCTGGCCTGCAATCAATGTGTCTCCCCCGAAAGAGACCGTGGTCCAGCACTTCACCTCGCTGCCGCAGCATCGAACAGGTTGAGAAACTCCAGTTTCTTTTCGGCAGGCAGGAATGATGCTTCAAACGAATTGCGCGCCAGTTCGCGCAGGTGTTCGTCGGTAAACCCGAAGGTTTGCTGGGCGATCTGATATTCCCGCGCCAGGCTGGTGCCGAACATTGCCGGATCGTCGCTGTTCAAGGTGATCATTACGCCATGATCGAAGTAGGTTTTGGCGGGGTGGTCGTTGAGATTGGGACAAAGCCCGGTGCGCAGGTTGCTGGTCAGACAGATTTCAATGGGAACCTGCCGCTGCGCAAGTTCTTCCACAAGATCGGGATCGTGGAAGGCTGTGAGTCCGTGCCCAATACGTTCAGCCCGTAAATTCAGCGCGCCCCAGACCGATTCCGGCGGGCCATTCTCGCCCGCATGAGCTGTGAGGCGCAAGCCACGGTCGGCCGCCCAGGCGTAGGGGTCGCGAAAAAGCTCAGGCGGGGCTTTCAGTTCATCGCCGCCAATGCCGACGCCAGCTACG
Organism: Candidatus Sulfotelmatobacter sp.; assembly: GCA_030045935.1. GTDB lineage: Bacteria > Acidobacteriota > Terriglobia > Terriglobales > Acidobacteriaceae > Sulfotelmatobacter. The sequence continues at coordinate 364 of JASIEN010000326.1, read as the reverse complement.
CCGCGATCTTGAAAGCGGGCAGCCAGTTCGAACACTTGTTGTGCTGCCTCCGGGCCGAATTGGCGAACGGCATCGAAAAGCCACAGCAGCGAAATGCCGAAATCGCGCTGGCCACGAAGACGTCCTCGATCGAGACCTTCAAAAATGGCGACGAAATCCTGCTTGCGCCACAGGCACACACCCACCGAGACATAGACCTCGGCGTGCAGAACATTTTCTTCTTTCAGCCGTTGCATTAAGCGGTAGGTAATGAGTTCGTAATCTTCCGGAGTGTGAAGGTGCTCGGTGATGTTTTTGAACGAAAGCAGAAAACCGGAGAAGTCTTCGTAGCGATAGAGCGCCTCGATCTCCGCAGCCGTAACCG
>JASIEN010000325.1 GCA_030045935.1 Candidatus Sulfotelmatobacter sp. | reverse complement strand
GGCGCCGCCCCCCAGAAGCGATTCGCCCCCGATGATTTCCACCTTCAGCTTTGGACTCGTGAGTTTGTTTGCCAACTTCTCAGCGCGCTCGCCGATTGACTCCTTGGTAAGCTGCATCATGCGCAGCGTGGGGATCGCGCCGTAATCGTGGCGCACGTAGGCAAGCAGCGTAGCTTCGAGCGCGGCATAAGTAAGCTTGTCAACGCGCAGGGCGCGAAACAGCGAATTGGATCGCATGCGCGCGACCAGATTGGATTTGCCGCTGATCAGTCCGGCTTGCGGGCCGCCAAGCAGCTTATCTCCGGAATAAGTGACGATGTCGACACCGGCGCGCAGACTGTCGAGCACGGTCGATTCGCCGCTGATGCCGAACGGGCGCAGGTCGACCAGCGCACCACTGCCAAGGTCCTCCAAAAGAGGGATGTTGCGGGCACGGGAGAGTTCGACTAACTCCTGCATGGCCGCTTGCTCTGTGAATCCGGTGATCTCGAAATTCGAGCGATGCACGCGCAGCAGTAGGCGCGTGCGCTCGCTGATGGCTTTTTCGTAGTCGGCGATGCGGGTGCGATTGGTGGTGCCGACTTCACGCAGGACAGCTCCCGATTTGGCCATGACATCGGGAATGCGGAACGAACCGCCGATCTCGACCAGCTCGCCGCGGGAGACGATGACTTCTCCGCCGTCTGCGAGTGTGTTCAATGCCAGAAGAACTGCCGCCGCATTGTTGTTGACCACGATTGTCGAGGTGCGGGTGGCGTTCTTCGAGTCTTCCCGCGGATTCGCGTCTTCGTCCAGGAGGCGCTGAAAAAGGCGCTCGACGTGGACGTCGCGCTTTCCGCGCTCGCCGGCAGTGAGATTAAATTCCAGGTTGGCGTAGGTTTCGGCTGTTCCCTTAATGTGATCGATGGCGGCTGCGCTGACCGGCGCGCGCCCGAGATTGGTATGCAGGATCACGCCAGTTGCGTTGATCAGCGGCTGTAATGAGTAGCCCAGAGCGTGGCGTAGCTCGCCTTCGACGGCACCGGACAAACCATCGATGGCGAGTTGCAGGGCTGAGTTGTTCAGCAGGCCGGAGCCGATTTCATTACGCAAACGTGCGAGCACTGTGCGAGCTGCGTTGGTTAGTGCCTCATGTCCGCAACTTGCCGCTAACTGCGCGAGGCCGGCATCGCGCAGCAGATCGTCGACCGATGGGATCTGTCGAAAGAAATCGGATTTCTGTCTGCTGCTCACGGAAGAATTATGACATTCCCCCTGCGATCATGACATGCCGACTCATAAAGTGTGCAAGTACGCCAGCAGGTCTTGCAGATCCTGTGCGCTAAGGACCTGGCTATAGCCGGGCATGTCAGGGCGGCCGTGCATAATGATGTCGCTCACGCGTTCGTCGTTCGCGGGCAGGCCGGTTTGCGGCAGATATTGATGGGCGAACATGCCCTTTAAGCCTGGCCCTTTCTTGCCTTTCGTCGAGTAGGGACGATGGCAGCGGTCGCAATAGTTATCGTAAATTTTGCGCCCGCGAGACTGCTGAGGGTTGAGGCCCAGTTCAGCATCGGACTTGCGACGCTCGACATCACAAGCGACCAGCGAAACAAGAGCGAGCGCTGTCATCAGTAATGCGGATCGTGGCCAAATCATTCCCGGTTTCCCACACCAGAAGCATCGCGACCGACTTACAATAATAAAGCAATGCGGAGGGAAACCATGCCGCACCAACTCATGCCGGTCACGATAAAACGCGTTTATGACCCCGTTTCACGTGCCGACGGAGCGCGTGTGCTGGTGGATCGTTTGTGGCCGCGAGGGCTGGCCAAGGCGGGAGCGGCGCTGGATGAATGGTTGCGCGATTTATCTCCGTCCAATGAGTTGCGCAAGTGGTATCACGCGCGGCCGCAACAGTGGGAGACTTTTCGGAAACGATATTTGAAAGAGCTGGCGGCCCCGACGGCGGAAAAAGATCTGCAGAAGTTATACGAACTCAGTCAGAAGAAGAAACACATCACGTTGTTGTACGCCTCGAAGAACGAAACCCACAATAACGCTGCGGTACTGAAGGAACTGCTTGAGGGGAGACGCAAGCCTCCGACGGGCACTGGCCAAGCCGGATTGAAGGGCAGCCGCTCGCGGGAAGCAGCAGTGCGCAGGCACTAATGTTCCCGTGGATGAGTCTGATTGCAGTTTCTCATGCCGGACGCCGAGGACGGATGTCCCTACGCGGACTTTCTTGAATCACGCACTTCATTCCGCCACAAAGTTCTGATTTACAATCTGCCGCATGAGGACGGTATTCGAGTGGAACCTGGGCAGGCGCACGCTCGAACTGGGCAAGCGCACGTTGATCATGGGCATTGTCAACGTCACGCCCGACTCCTTTTCTGATGGCGGACTTTACTGCGATCCTGAAAAAGCGATTGATCACGCCCTGCGGTTGCTCGAGGAGGGCGCTGACATCATCGATGTCGGCGGCGAATCGACGAGGCCCGGGGCGCGTGCCGGGCCGGAATTCGACGACTCCGATGTCAACTCCCCAAACAAGAAAATTCCCGTCTCTGCAGAAGAAGAATTGCACCGTGTTTTGCCCGTAATTGGTGCAATTAAAAAGCACCGGCCAGAGTCTGTGATTTCGGTCGATACCTACAAATCGGAGGTCGCACGTGCCGCGCTGACTGCAGGGGCTGAGATCGTGAATGATATCAGCGCTCTGCGCTGGAACCGCGAGATGCCCAAAACGGTTGCCGAGGCAAAATGTGGAGTAGTGCTTATGCACATGCGAGGACGCCCGGAAGAATGGCGGACGCTGCCGCCGCCCGGTGATGTCGTGCTGTTGGTCAAGCGCGAACTGCGCGAGTGGGCAGAGGCAGCTGTCCTCGCAGGGATTCGGCGGGAAAAGATTGTGCTGGATCCCGGGATTGGATTTGGGAAGAATTTTGAGCAGAACCATCCCCTGCTGTCGCGATTTCAAGAACTGCAATCGCTGGGCTTTCCTCTACTGGCGGGAACTTCGAGAAAATCTTTTCTGGGGCGGGCATTGGCGAAGAATGGAAAGGATGCGCCCGTTTCAGAAAGGCTTTACGGTAGTATTGCGGCCCAAACAGCACTGATTCTCAAAGGAGTGCACATCCTGCGAACGCATGATGTGAAAGCAGCGGTTGAGGCGGCACGAGTGGCAGATGCGATTCTTGCTGCGCATTAACAACACGCAGAGAATTCGAACCAAAACCACAGACAACACAGAGCACACCACAGAATGAAGCGGAACGAGTTTTAGAAAGCTTTTTCCGAGTCCAGCAGGATCGTCACTGGGCCCTCGTTGACTAATTCCACTTTCATCATTTCTTGAAAATGCCCGGTTTCACAGCGCAGGCCGGCGGCACGAATCTGCTCGACAAAGAATTCGTAAAGTTGGCGCGCCTTTTCGGGCGGAGCGGCGGCATCGAAAGATGGCCGCTTGCCCCGCCGCACGTCACCATACAAAGTGAACTGTGAAACCGCCAGCACGGCGCCGCCAACCTGCTGCACACTCAGGTTCATTTTGCCCTGTTCGTCCTCGAACACGCGCAGGCTGGCAATTTTCTCGGCGAGGTAAACGGCGTCGCGTTCCGTATCGTTCCCGCCGACACCCAGAAGAACCAGCAATCCCGCACCGATTTCGCCTGTCATTTCACCGTTCACCGTGACTCTGGCCCGGCTTACCCGCTGCACGACAGCACGCATAGTCTTGATTAGCTCCTTGGGGTGATGTGCTGAAAGATTCTGCGCTCCGCTTACAAGCGGCGATGCTCAGAATGAGGCCCGCATCGGTTTGACCACTACGCGCGGGCGCATTTAGGATGCTGAAGGTATATCACAGCGCGGAGATTAGACTGGAACTGTCTCATTAATGGCTCCTTTTAGTGGCTCCTTTCGGCATGCCCGAAGCCGTGGCCTTCCCAGAACCGTTTATGACTCAGTTCTATAAAATCAATGCTTCCTTTACAGCGAATTGCCCGGATGTTTACACTACACGTTCGCCTTTATCTGTCGCCCCAGCATCTGAAAATAGTGGCCGGGGACCGACGGAAGATGAGGCAACACTCTTAAGATTGGAGCAAGCTTTCTTCTGGCGCTTGCATCGCGGGCATCGCATTCGAAATCAAATCGGAGTTAAGCGAGGAGAATCATGGCAGCCGTTGATGAGAAGGTAAAGCAGATCATCGTGGAGCAGTTGGGCGTGGATGAGGGAGAAGTCACTCCCAGCGCATCGTTCGTAGACGACCTGGGCGCCGATTCACTGGACACGGTCGAGCTAGTCATGGCTTTCGAAGAAGGGTTCGACATCGAAATTCCCGACGAGGACGCGGAGAAAATCCGCACCGTGCAGGATGCCATCGATTACATCGGCAAGCACGCGAAAGCGAGCAAGTAGTTTCACCAGAGATGGCACACTTCTGCAAGAGCGGGAAAGGCGGCCAGTAAGTTGGCACGCAGGGTTGTAGTCACAGGGCTCGGCCTGATTTGTGGTGTGGGCAACACCACCGAAGAGGTTTGGCAGGGCTTGCTGGCGGGTAAGAGCGGCGTTGCCCGCATCGCTCAATTCGATAGCGGCAATTTCGCCTGCCAGATCGCCGCAGAAGTCAAGAACTTCGATCCTCTGAACTTCATCGAGAAAAAAGAAATCAAGAAAATGGCGCGCTTCATCCACCTGGCGATGGCCGCGTCGGACGAAGCGATGAAGGTGTCGGGGTTGAGAATCACCGCTGAGAATGCCGAGCGCGTCGGCGTGCACATTGGCTCGGGGATCGGTGGTTTCGACATCATCGAGCGCGAGCACACCAACTTGATGGAGGGCGGCCCGCGCAAGATCTCACCTTTCTTTATTCCTTCCGCCATCATTAATCTTGCGGCTGGCCAGGTTTCCATGCGATACGGGGCCAAAGGGCCGAATGAGGCGACGGCCACGGCATGCACAACCAGCGCTCATTCGATTGGCGATTCGTTCCGGATCATTCAGCACAATGATGCCGACGTCATGATCGCCGGCGGTTCTGAGGCTGCGATCACTCCCATGGGTGTGGGCGGATTCGCCGCCATGCGGGCGCTTTCAACGCGAAATCATGAGCCCGAAAAGGCCAGCCGCCCGTGGGACCGCGATCGCGATGGATTCGTGATGGGCGAAGGCGCCGGTATCATGATTCTGGAGGAGCTTGAGCACGCCAAAAGACGCGGCGCACCGATTATTGCCGAGGTTGCCGGCTATGGCATGTCCGGCGATGCGTATCACATGACCCAGCCTGCTCCCGAGCACGAAGGTGGTTATCGCGTGATGCGCAATGCGGTGCGCGACGCCGGCATTTGCCCTGACAAAGTGGGTTACATCAATGCCCATGGAACTTCGACGCCAATCGGCGACACGCTCGAGGCACACGCAATCCGCAATTTTTTCGGTGGGCACAAAATCGCCGTCAGTTCCACAAAATCGATGACGGGGCACCTGCTTGGCGGAGCCGGTGGTCTGGAAGCTGGCATCACAATTCTCGCCCTGCGTGATCAGATTTTGCCGCCGACCGTCAATCTTGAGAATCAGGATCCCGAGACCGCCGGCATGGATTTCGTTCCCAACCATGCCCGCAAAGCCGATGTCGAATATGCCATGTCGAACTCCTTCGGCTTTGGTGGGACAAATGGGGCGCTGCTGTTCAAACGGTGGAGAGAATAGCTAGGCGTTCGGCGTGCCCCATTCAGTTTGCGGAATTCAAGACTCGAATAAGATACTCACCCGACACGCCAAAATACTAGGACTAGGCGGTCTACGCCCGCCAGCCATCGGCCGGTCCGTGGATGACTGCGAATTATCTCTTGAAGTAAGTCAGTGCCGCGATCGCAAAAAGCACGATCGCAATAATCCACAGTGACGAATCGCTCATCCCGGTTTTTTTCTGCATTGGCATGGCCCAAATCTTAGCCTAAAACGCCTCGTTTTGTACAAAAAACTTTGCTGAGCCGTCAGCGAGTCAGGCCGCCAATGCTGGGGCAAAACCATTCGTCTTCAACCGACATTTCCTCTCCGGCCGGCGACTCTCAGCCGTGCGAAAGCCACTTTAGGCGAACGATTCGTTTTGTTCCTATGGCAACCTTTTTTGTGGTTTCATTTATACTTGCTATTTGTTAGTATTAGTTTCGTTTTATTGCGGATTTGGCTCCCGGCAAAAATGAACCCTCTCAACTCACTTCTTGCGCTTCCACAAGCTGAAAAGCAAGGGCGCGGGTTGGAGCACACGCCCAAGGAAATCGCGCAACAGCCGCAGACCTGGTTGTCTACATACGATGTTTTTCGTCAGCAGCGGCAGAAGATTCTCCAATTCCTGCAGGCTACCGGCATCGCTTCGGATCCAGTAACGCGCCCAACGGTTTTTCTGGTTGGCGCCGGAACATCCGACTACATCGGCCGGTCGCTGGCGCAATTGTTACGACGCTGCTGGCAGTGCGAAGTGCTCGCTGTTCCCAGCACCGATCTGCTTACTCATACCCGTGAGTTTTTGCTGGAAGAACGGCCCTATCTCTGGATTTCTTTTTCGCGATCGGGTGAGAGTCCTGAGGGAATTGCAGTCCTCGAGCGGGGGCTGAAGAATTATCCCTGCATTCATCACTTGATTGTGAACTGCAATCCGGATTCCCCCATGCTGCGCCTGATTGGCGGCCGCAAGCAGGCGTTGGGAATCGTGCTGCCTGAAGCCGCCCACGACAACGGACTGGCCATGACCAGTTCGTTTTCGAACATGGTGATTTTCGGCCACTGTCTGGCGCATTTCGAGGATCTGGATTCCTACCGCGTCATCCTTGGCCGACTGGTACAGGCGGGAACAGGTTTTATTGAAGTGGCTGGCGTGAAAGCCGAGGAACTGGCCGACGGAGATTTTTCCGCTATCTGTTTCATCGGCTCAGGGCCATTGAAAGCAGTAGCAACGGAATCGGCGCTCAAGGTCCTTGAACTGACCGGAGGGAAAGTTCGCACTATGTCGGAATCGGCGCTCGGCCTTCGGCACGGCCCGATGGCCGCTCTCGATTGCCGGACTTTGCTTGTTGCTTTCTTGTCTGGAGATGAGCAAATCCGCGCGTACGAACTCGATCTGCTCAAAGAAATCGGCAGAAAGAAGCTGGCAGCGCAGCGCGTCGTAGTCGCTCCGAATTCGATTACGCCGGGGTACGCTGAGAACGTTCTCACTGTTGAAGCCAACTTTGCCGATGATTATCGTCCGCCGCTGGACGTGATTTTCGGGCAACTGCTGGGCTTGTTCTTTTCACTGCGGCACGGCTTGAAGCCCGATTGTCCCAGCCCCACTGGTGCAATAAGCCGTGTGGTGCAAGACGTACGAATTCATGCTTGAAGAGCGAGATAAAAGGGGGAAACCCATGAACCCGTCGTCACAGTATCCCTCATCGCGTTCCATCTGTTCGCACAAGATCGCCTTTCGGCTTTCCTTGGTTGCTCTCACCTTCCTGCTGGCAACGATTGCCGCTTACGGGCAGAAAGACACCGGCAGCATCACCGGGGTTGTCCGCGATGCAAGCGGCGCGGTTGTGTCGGGCGCAAAGGTGACAGTTACCGATATCGATCGGGGAGCGGATTTCGTCACCCAGACTAATGCCGAGGGTGAATATATCGCCAACCCGTTAAAAGTCGGCCGCTATCAGATAAAGATCGAAAAACAAGGCTTCAAGAAGGCGACCGCCGGACCGGTGAAGGTCGATGTGCAGGAGCGGCCGGCTGTCGATGTCACGCTGCAAGTCGGGACGATTTCCGAAACCATGACCATCACGACCCAAGGCCCGCAACTGGAAACCGAAACGTCGGACCTCGGTCAGGTGCAAGACGCACACACGATTGAAACGCTACCGCTGAATGGCCGCAACTATGCTCAGTTGGCATTGCTCGGCGCCGGCGTGGCCACGAGCGAGCCGGGTTCACGAGTGGAAACGACTTATGGCTTCAGTTCTAATGGAGCCCGCTCACTGCAAAACAATTTTCAACTCGATGGTATCGACAACAATTCCGATCTGGGCGATCTGTTAAATGGCAGCGCCTATGTAATTCAGCCTTCGGTCGACGCGCTGGCGGAATTTAAAGTGCAGACCAACGCCTACAGTGCCGAATTCGGACGCGGCAATGGCGCGGTGATGAATGCGGTCATCAAGTCGGGAACGAACCAGTTTCATGGGGATGTATGGGAATTCTTCAGGAACGACGTGCTCGACGCGCGCAATGACTTCGATATTTTCGGGAGGCAGCCATATCAGCAAAACCAGTTCGGCGGTACGCTGGGCGGCCCTATTATCAAGAACCGCACTTTCTTTTTTGGAGACTATGAAGGCCTGCGCATCCGGCAGGCGCTGCCGCAATTGTCTTTGGTGCCGACACCGGCCGAGATCGGGGGCAACTTCTCTGCATTTTTGACGAGCACTCCGGTCATGGCCGTTGACATGAACGGTAATCCTACCAGTCAGGTCGCCGTCGACTGTAACGGCCACCCGACTTATCAAGGCGAAATCTTCAACACTTATCTGACCCAGGTTTCAACGCTCAATCCCGACGGCTATTGCGGGGTGCCTATCGGTACGGATGCGTCTGGCAACCCGACGAACATTTTCACTGGAAACGCCGGGCTGAATACCGCCATCGATCCCTTGGCGGCGCGGATTTCAGCGCTGTTTCCGACGCCGAATACGACGCTAAACGGTTCTAATTTTCTTTCCGAACCCAAGAAAAATTTCGACCAGAACAATTTCGACGTACGTATCGACCACAAAATCAGCGACAAAGACTCGCTGTTTGGCCGGGTCAGCTACGAAGACCAGCCCAGCTTCATTCCGTCTCCTTTCAACAATGCCCTGGATGGAGGGTCATTCCAGGATGGTTACCAGGAGAACTCCTATCGCAGTGCAGCCATTAGCGAAACCCACGTGTTCTCGTCGAACATGGTGAACGAGTTCCGGCTCGGTTACAACCGCATCAACTCGCACCGTTTTCAACTGAACGACAACGTCGATGTTGCGGCGCAGCTCGGTTTTCCGGGCGTGCCTTTCGGTCCGAACAACGGCGGCTTGCCCAGCATCACCATCGACGATGGAACCACCGCGATTGGCAGTTCCACATTTCTGCCCTCCATCGAGAAGCAGAACGCATTTGTGATCGCTGAGAATTTGACCAAGGTTTACGGACGCCATTCCATGAAATTCGGAACTGAACTGCGCCACATTCAATTCACGATCTTTCAACCGGCCGCCTCGCGCGGAACCATGGATTTTGCCAGCGACCTCACCGACAATGCCGCCGCCCCGACCACGGGCGGCGAAGCCTTTGCCACTTTCCTGCTCGGGCTGACTGACGGCGCAACCATCACCAATGAGCACAATGTCGACTACCATCGCGGCGACTATGCGTTTTTCGCGCAGGACGATTTCCGCGCAACGCCAAAGCTGACGTTGAACCTTGGCCTACGTTATGAACTGTTCACCATGGTGAAGGCCAGCGGTAACGAAGAAGCGAATTTCGATTATGCGAATGACTCGCTGATCGTCCCCAAGGGCCAGACCGCCACGTTGACGCCAACGCTTTCGACCATCATCCCCATTCTGGCCACGGGCAGCCCGGGGTTGGTTTCTCCCGACCTCACCGATTTCGCGCCACGCATCGGATTTGCTTATCAGATGGCTGACAAGCTCGTCTTGCGCGCCGGCTACGGTATCTTTTACGGTGGAGAAGAAAATGGACCGTTCTCCAACCCCAGCCCGGGTTTCAATCCGCCATTTTTCGTGACCGAGCAGTTCACGCAGCCGTGTGGCCTGCCGGCGGCAAATTCCGCTGCCAACCAGCCCAACTGCGCAGTCATCGGCCCGGAAAATATCCCGCTCAGCAATCTGTATCAAGGCTTTCCTGCCGACTCACTGATCGATCCGAACACGCCCACGCTGTTTTCTGAAAGCTCGCCATTGAAGACGCCATTTGTGCAGCAATGGCATTTTGGATTTCAGTATCAGTTGCCCGCCAACATGTTGCTGGACATTTCTTATGCCGGATCGCACGGCTCCGACCTGTACGGTATGTACAACGGCAATCAGGCACAGCCGAATGTAGTTTTCTGCACCACCGATGGCAACACTCCGGAAAACTGTCCGACTGCCCCGCGCCGCCCTTTTCCTGCTGTTGATGCCGCCATTGACACGCTGCGGTCCAACGATTTCTCCAACTACAACTCATTGCAAGTGCATCTGGAAAAACGGCTCTCCCGTGGATTGGAATTCGGTGCCTCTTACACCTACGCTCACGCCCTCGATGACGCTTCCAGCGCCAGCCTGGGTTCATTGAACAACGGGGACTTCCGCAATGAGCTCTATCCCTGGCTGGAATACGGCAATTCCGACTTCGATGTGCGCCAGCGTTTCGTAGTCAACTATGCGTATGAACTGCCCTTCGGGCACGGCAGGAGTTTCGCGGCCGGGGCGACTGGCGTTCTGAATCAGATCATCGGCAATTGGCAGGTCTCTGGCATTACCAGTGTCCAGACCGGGAACTGGTTCACCGTGACGGATTCCATCACGAATGTTTCTACTGCCGACGGTGGGGGAACGGTGGGTTATTACGAAGTGCGGCCCAATGTCGTGGCCAATCCCAACAGCAAGCCATGCCCAGCCGGGACCGTATTCAATACCTGCGCTTTTGTCGATAACAGCATTTTTTTCACCTTCGGCGATGCCGGCCGCAACATCGTTCGCGGCCCTGGTCTGCAAGACTGGGACTTTACCGTAGCCAAACTGTTTCCGATCCGAGAGGAGATGCGTGCTGAGTTTCGCGCTGACTTCTTCAACATCTGGAACCACCCAAACCTGCTTCTGGGACAATTCGGGGAAATCAGCCAGGAACCGGTCGCGGTCGAGTTCGGCACCCCACAATTCGGCCAACCGCAGGCGGCGCGCGATCCACGCTTCATCCAGTTCGCGATGAAATTCTATTTTTGAGGTGAGGAAGGGAAAGCAGGTTGCAATTCGCCCGGCACTGTATTTCAATCGTTGGCGGTGTTGCGATATTTCACAGGTTTAATTCCCATCTGGTCCAGTTTCGACTGCAAGGTTGTCCGTTTCAACCCGAGGCGCGCGGCGGCGCCCTGCGGTCCGCCGAGCCGGCCACCACATTCGCGCAGTACCTGTAAAATGCGGTTGCGATCTATGTCGCGCAGCAGATCGCTCGTGACCTCGGCTGTCACCAATTCGGACAAGGGCGCCTGCAAGACCGAGCCTGGGGTCAGAATCACCGAGCGCTCGATAAAGTTCTCCAGCTCACGAACGTTTCCCGGCCAATCCCAGCGGATCAGTTCTTCCATGGTTTTGGTTGGAATGCTGGTGATCGATTTATTCATCTTATGGGCAAAGATTCGCACGAAATGCTCGATCAAAGCAGGAACGTCTTCGCGCCGCTCCCGCAGGGGCGGTAGAACTATAGGAAATACGTGGAGCCGGTAGTAAAGGTCGCTGCGAAACCGGCCGGCTTTCATGCTCTGCAATAAATCGTGGTTTGTAGCGGCCACCAGCCGGAAATTTACCTTTAACGTCTGCGTGCTGCCCAGGCGCTCGAACTCCATTTCTTGCAGGGCACGCAGCAGTTTGGGCTGAAGGCTCAATGGAATATCTCCGATTTCGTCTAGGAAGAGCGTACCCCCATCTGCCAGTTCCAGGCGGCCTACCTTTCGGCCGAGGGCCCCGGTGAATGCTCCCTTCTCGTGTCCGAACAATTCGCTTTCCAGCAGGCCGGAAGGAATGGCAGCGCAGTTTACCTTAATGAAGCTCTTCGCGTGACGTCGACTCATGCGATGCAGAGCGCGTGCCGCCAGTTCCTTGCCAGTGCCTGTCTCGCCCAGCAATAGCACTGTGGCATCGCTCGGAGCGACCTTGGCAATTTTTTCCATCGCTTCT
>JASIEN010000324.1 GCA_030045935.1 Candidatus Sulfotelmatobacter sp. | reverse complement strand
GGAAAGGCTTTATTCAGCGTCTATAGACTGGGCCGCACTAATGGAGCTAAACCATACTCCTAATTGGGAGATTGGTCAAGGCCGGATTCGGCTTTGGTTAGGTAGTGTCTGAAATGTGCCCGTATTTCAGACACTACTTCTTGGATAGGAAATCCTTTGCCACACATGAGGGAAAAGAATTGCTCTCGGCGTCTTTATTTACGATGTTTCTGGTGATCACGTACTACGGTGCACTCCAGCATGACAGGAGGTGCAAAGGGTGATGATGTTCAGTGCAGAATCTTTGCCGCCGTGGCTGCGAAACTCCTTGGGCGCTGAGCAGCCAAAGAAAACCTAGCAAGAGACCGGCGACATGACCCGAGCCAAGCTCGAGCTCTCAAGAATCCAGGAAGAAGAGCGCCAAGCCGAAGGGGTGCAGTCAGGCTACATCGGCGGCAACATCCGCCGGCGACTCGCCTGGAAGCAGCTCCGGATAAATAGACGTTATGCTCGTGGTTTCTGATACCTCGGATAGGACTTACCTTGGTCAAAAGCCAAGCCTGGAGCGGTGTTTCGTTGGAGTATCGGATTCTACTATCACATCGTTTTCTTGGTTATTGATAGAAGTTGATACTTCAGCGAATATGAGTTTCGGGGGGTGCACATTACGGTGACTAGACGGGTGGCACGAATGGCGGGTTCAACCCTCAGTCCCAGATCGGGGGGACCGCGCTCGATCCAGGTCGCACTCAAACTTCAATTGCTGAGCAATGGATATGGAGGGGGGTGAAATCGAGGGTTTTGCCCACACCTCATAGGTAGTCACAACCCCGGGTACGCGTCGTGCTTGTGGTTGTGCTCAAATATCTGCTCCAGTTTGCGGACGAACCATTCTTTGAAAGATTTTGGCTTGGCAGATTGTGTTAGCTCGTTCTCGTCCTTGCTGTTCGTTGGCTTGCTGTTCTTTGGGTCAAGCGCAGGGGCTGTACCGGCAGCCATAATAGTCTCTCCCTGTAGGTAGATTTATAGAGCGTAGCGTACAGACTCGTGGCGATCGTCGCGCTCATGCACGGGGATGCCGAGACTCGCGATCATTTCAAGGTAAGAGCATACCGCGCGAAACGGCAGATCACGGATGACATAGCCCTTCCACGCCTGGCCGTCGCTAATCGAGCTTTCAAACTCGCAGTGAATCCAGAGCCTGCCGGGCCAGCCGCTCCAAAGGGAGCACAAAATCCGTGGCGCCTCGAGCGATTGCTTCCCTTGGCATCCCAAAGACCACACAGGTCGCCTCATTCTGAGCGATCGTAGCCGCGCCGGCTTGTTTCATCTCCAGTAGGCCTCGAGCGCCGTCATCACCCATACCGGTCATGATGATGCCGACAGCCTGACGGCCGACTGCAACGGCCACGGAGCGGAACAACACATCCACGCTGGGGCGATGCCGAGAGACCAGCGGACCATCCGTGAGGGTGGCCACAAGTCCTTGGCCATTGCGGTTGACTACAGCATGAAAATTGCCAGGCGCAATCAGGGCCAATCCGTTTTGCAACTTGATCCCGTCACTCGCTTCTTTCACTTCGATTGTGCACTCGCGGTTCAGGCGATCGGCAAAGGCGCGAGTGAAGTTCTCGGGCATGTGTTGCACGATCACGATTGGAGGGCAATTCGGGGGCATGGCCGAGAGAAATACTCGCAGAGCTTCCGTCCCTCCTGTGGAAGCGCCGACCGCAATTACACTGTGGCACTGATCAGAATCAGCTCTCTTGCGGCGGAGCGGCAACACCGCATCGGCGGTTAATCGGTTGGACGCAACCAGCGACCGGGGAACGAGGCGCGCTTCGGCTGCACTCCAGACCGTGTCCAGAAGTAAAACCGCGGATTCGTGCAGGAACTCGCGCACCCCCAATTTTGGCTTAGTGATGACCTCCACTGCTCCTTCGTCCAGGGCACGCAGAGCTAGTTCCGTACCTTTGGCAGCAAATCCCGAGCAGATCACCACCGGCAGCGGCGATTCGGCCATCAGCTTGCGCAAGAAAGTAAAGCCGTCCATACGTGGCATTTCGAGGTCGGTAATCACCACATCGGGACGTTCCTTCTGCATCTTAGCCATGGCGATGAGCGGATCGGCGGCAACGTCGACCCGGATACGCTGGTCGGTTTGCAGAATCGCCTGCATCACTTGCCGCACTAGCGCCGAGTCATCCACCACCAGCACGCGCAACTGTTCCCGCGCTACGCGCGCGACGGACGCCGCGCCAGGGGCGGTGTATTCGGTCTTATTCTCAGAACGCAATCTTTTCTCCCGGCCGGATGTACACCGCCGGCGCCAAGGTGCGAAATTGTGAACTCACGCCGCTGAGATTTTCGGCTTGTCCCAGGAACAAAAGGCCACGCTCATCGAGGCATTGCGTCAGCCGTTCCACGACCTTGCTCTTGGTTGCCAGATCGAAATAAATAAGCACGTTGCGGCAGAAAATCGCGTCAAACACAGCTCCCGGATATGCGTCCTGCATGAGATTCAAGCGCTCGAATTCAACCATCTGGCGGATTTCCGGCATGACTTTCATTTTTCCGGCTTGTTCCGCATAACCTTTGAGCATGTGGTTTCTTAGGAGACACTCGGGTATCTCACCCGCCTTTTCGATCACATAGATTGCGGTTCGAGCCCGATCCAGCATGCGCGTCGAAACATCGGTAGCAAGGATCGTCACTTCCCACCCTGCCTCGCGCGGCAGATTTCCTGCCATGGTCATGGCCAGCGAATAAGGCTCTTCCCCCGACGAACATCCGGCGCTCCAAAGGCGAAGCGTTTTCGTCCGCACTCCCTCTCGAGCTTCCGATTTCCACACCGGAATGGCGCGCTGCTCAAGGAACTCAAACTGCTTTGGCTCACGGAAAAACCGCGTTTCGTTGGTAGTAATCGCGTCGATCATTAACTCGCGCTCTTCTTGTTGAGTCGGGTCAACGACTAGCTGGTAATAGCGTTCCATCGTTGGAATTTCCAATGCGCGGAGGCGCCGCGAAAGCCGCCCGCACAATAGGAGGACTTTGGAATCCCCCAACCAAATACCCGTTTGTTGATGGATCAGTTGTTGGAATTTCTTGAAAAGATCAGGGGTAATCGAGAAAGGCGGAGTTTGCCATTCCGAGCCTGCCGGCTGGAAAGAGCGATTCGAGTTCTCAATATGTGGCCCGGTCGTCGCCAAAGCTAGACTCCGGAATCGGCTGTCTTCGCTTTGGTCCGTGACCGTGGTGGAACGGGGGGGGTGCTGGGTGAGGGTGTCGCATCAGTCACCGCAACCAACTCATCAGCAGACAAGACTTTGTCTATATCGAGGATCAAACAGAACTTCTTTCCCATCGCTCCCATGCCCAGCAGATATTCAATTCTTACGCGCGTACCAAAGGCCGGTGGGGCCTCGACATCCTTCTCCTCGAAATCGAGTACCTGGTTAACTAAATCGGTCATCACGCCGAGGGTCAGCCGTTCGCCTTGATACTGCACCTCAGTGATCACAACGCAAGAAAATTTGGAAGGCTTACTCTCGGGCAAGCCAAACTTTACCGCCAGATCAATCACCGGAACTACGTTGCCCCTCAGATTGGTGACACCGCGAATCCACGGCGCGGTGTTAGGTACGGTAGTGACCGTGTCGTACTGAACGATTTCCTTGACCTTCAGGATGTTCACGGCATACTCTTCGCCGGCAACGAGGAACGTAAGATACTGTCCGTTGCCGGCCGAGCGCCTGGTTTCCTGCACCGCGTCCATAATCGCTCCTTGGCCTATTACCTGCGGCTTCCTGCATCGATTCCTATGACAACGCTCAAGCGGGACTGCGGGCTCGCTTTAGAAGCGCGAAAAGTTGCTCTCCTCAGCCGCCTTGCTGGCGGGGGCCTTAGTAGATTTGAGTTCGCCTAAGCCTACTTTCAACGTTTTCGGCGCTGGCATCCACGCGTGTTTGCCCTCGGATCCATTGCCATTTTTTCCGTCAGCGATGCGGAAGAAAGTCATCAATTGCTGGAGTTGCTCAGATTGAGAAGCCAGTTCCTCGGCTGTGCTGGACAGTTCCTCTGCGGACGATGCGTTGCGTTGCGTCACATCATCGACCCGCGACATTGCCCGGTTGATCTGTGTGACTCCCGAGGATTGCTCTGTCGAAGCCGCTG
>JASIEN010000323.1 GCA_030045935.1 Candidatus Sulfotelmatobacter sp. | reverse complement strand
GAAAAATATTTCGCGCTCGTCAAGATTGAGGCCGTCAACTTCGAATCGCCCGAAGAGGCGCGCAACAAGATTCTGTTCGACAACCTGACGCCGCTCTATCCGCAGGAGCGCATCAAGCTGGAAACCACGCGCGAAAATGCCAGCGCTCGCGTGATGGATCTGCTCACGCCGCTCGGCAAAGGCCAACGCGGTCTAATCGTCTCTCCCCCGCGTGCGGGTAAGACCATGCTGCTGCAAAACGTGGCCAACTCGATCACGACGAATCATCCCGAAGTCGTTCTGATGGTTCTTCTGATCGACGAGCGCCCTGAAGAAGTCACCGACATGCAGCGCTCGGTCAAAGGCGAAGTAATCTCTTCGACGTTCGACGAACCCGCTGCTCGCCACGTCCAGGTTGCCGAGATGGTGATCGAGAAAGCCAAACGCCTGGTCGAGCACAAACGCGACGTCGTGATCTTGCTCGATTCCATCACGCGTCTAGCCCGTGCCTACAACACGATCGTCCCGCCTTCCGGCAAGGTTCTTTCCGGCGGCGTCGACTCAAACGCATTGCAGCGCCCGAAACGTTTCTTTGGCTCCGCCCGCAACATCGAAGAAGGCGGCTCGCTGACGATCATTGCCACAGCCTTGATAGACACCGGTTCCCGCATGGACGACGTGATCTTCGAAGAATTCAAAGGCACCGGCAACAGCGAAATCATCCTCGAGCGCAAGCTGGTCGATAAGCGCGTCTTCCCCGCCATCGACATTCAGCGCTCCGGCACGCGCAAAGAAGAGCTGCTCATTCCGCGCGAAGATCTCTCGCGCATCTGGGTGCTGCGCAAGGTGCTGAACCCGCTGTCGCCTGTGGAAGCCATGGAGTTGCTGATCGACAAGCTCAGCAAGACCAAGTCGAACGGTGAGTTTCTGGCCAACATGAGTGCGTTGTAAGTTGCTGTGCAGCCTGGCTGACAGCGATTCCGGCCTTCCGCCATTCTGAGCGAGCATTTCCGGCGCGAGAGCGCCGGAAAGCGTGGTCGAAAGCATGGCCTGCGCGAAGTCGAAGAAAACCTGCTTCTTGTTGGGAGCGAGCGGAATTTTAAACTGCTCACCACTCGCTACTCTGCTCCCATAGCCTTGCTCCCCGCAAAGTGTCATACTTTGAGCAACGGGCAGTTCGTTCGCGCCCACGTCGAGGACACTGTGCGTACTCCATACCTTGTTTCTACGTTCTTTGTGGCCCTCTTGCTCGCGTCATCCGCTCATGCTCAGGTTCAAAGCGGCAGACAGGATCCTCCCGCCAGCTCTCAAATGCCCGGTCATCCCACGATTTCTTCGGACGCAGATGAGGCCCGCGAGCGTCAGGCCCAGGAGTTGGCCAAGAAAGCTAACCTCGAGCGCCAGGCCGCCCTTAAGAAAGACACTGACAAATTGCTCAAGCTGGCGGTCGAATTAAAAGACTACGTCGACAAGTCTAACGAAAACGTCCTCTCCGTCGAGGTAATGAAAAAAGCCGACGAAATCGAAAAACTTGCCCACAGCGTCAAGGACAAGATGAAGGGCCCGAGCTAGCGAGGACGTGTTAAGGAGGAATGTTCTATGCAGGCTGCTGTTGTTCCCGCTGTGAGCAGTGCATGGCAGGTCAAAGATGTTCCGCAACCTCAGCCCGGACCGAACCAAGTGCTCGTGAAAATGCACGCCAGCGGCATCTGCTACACCGATGTCCATCAGACGCTCGGGCACTTGCCCGGGCCATTTCCCCGAATCCTGGGCCATGAACCGGTCGGCGAGATTGTTGCCGTTGCGCCCGATGTGACCACGCGAAAAGTCGGCGACCGTGTGGGCACCGCCTGGATTCAGTCCACGTGCGGACGCTGCGAATGGTGCCAGCGCGGCCGCAGAATGTTCTGTCCATATATGAAGGCCACGGGAATGGCCGCCCAAGGCGGGCATGCCGAATACATGCCGATGAACGCCGATGCGACTTATCTGATCCCCGACAGGGTTTCCTATGAACAGGCGGCGCCCATCTTCTGCGCCGGTTACACAGTTTATGGCGGGCTGCGCTGGGCTGATCCTCAGCCGCATGAGCGCGTCGCCGTGCTTGGCATCGGTGGGCTTGGACACCTGGCAGTGCAATACGCGAAGGCCGCAGGCTTCGAAACTATCGCCGTTTCGCACTCCCCGGATAAAGACAAAATGATCCGCGAACTCGGGGCCGATGAAGTTGTCCGCGACGGCAAGGGCCTGGCGGCAGCGGGAGGCGTAGACGTAATTCTCAGCACCTCAAATTCCACAAAAGCCATGGCAGATAGTATCCAGGGATTGCGCCCCGACGGCCGGCTCGTCGCTATGGGTGTCGACGCCGAGCCTCTTTCGGTCTCGCTGGTGGATCTAGTCGGGAAACGTATTCGAGTCATTGGCAGCCAGCAAAACGGCCCCGAATATCTCTACGAGGCGCTTGATTTCGTAGCGCAAGGAAAAGTCAAAACGGTTGTCGAGACATATTCTCTCGCCGAAGCACCGAAGGCCTACAACCGAGTTGTGGAGGGAAAGGCCAGATTCCGCGCAGTTCTAACGATGTAATGCCACGGTAGCCACTCAAGCCTGCGGCATGCCCATCCTTTCGCGTTTTTCTTTGCGAAAGGGTGGGCGATCCACTCTCGATTTTTCTACACAAGAGTCTCTTCCCATCTTCCCGCATCCAAGTTTTTATTGGAGGTCAATATGTACGTTGTACTTGGAGCAAGTGGCAATACCGGAAATGTCGTGGCGAACAATCTTCTTACCCGCCGTCAGAAAGTTCGCGTTGTTGCAAGAAACGCAGCTCAGTTGCAACCGCTGGCCGCGAAGGGCGCGGAAGTATTCATCGGCGATGTTACCGATATGGCCGCTCTCAGCAAAGCCTTTTATAAAGCCGATGCCGTTTACGTCATGATTCCACCTAATCTCAAAAGCAACGACATCCGCGGTTTTCAGGAGCGCGTCAGCGACGCCACCGTAGCCGCGCTAAAAAATTCAGCCGTCAAACATGTTGTTCTGCTCAGCAGCTTCGGAGCGGACAAGGCCAGCGGCACAGGCCCCGTGGTTGGTCTGCACAACTTTGAAGAAAAGCTTAATCAGTTGGACGGTGCGAACATCCTGGCTCTGCGCGCCGGTTACTTTATGGAGAACACTCTGCCGCAAGCTGGTGTGATTCGCGCGGCGGGAGCTGTGATTGGGCCGCTTCGAGCAGATTTGAAACTGCCCATGATCGCTACTCAAGATATCGGAGCCGTCGCAGCCGACGCACTGCTGCGCCTGGATTTTCGCGGCCACCTCACTCGCGAACTCCTTGGCCAGCGCGATCTCGACTATACCGAAGTCGCGTCGACCATCGGAAAAGCCATAGGCAAGCCGGATCTCAAATATATCCAGGCACCCGACGACAAGGTTCGGGCCTCGCTGGTTCAGATGGGCATGTCCGATAACCTTGCCGGACAGCTTCTCGAAATGACCGCGGCTTTGAACTCCGGACAGATGCGTCCGCTCGAGCCGCGCACCGGGCGCAACACCACGGCGACTTCTTATGAAACCTTCGTCGCCGAGTTTTTCGTTCCTGCATACCGACAACTATCGGCCGCGTAAAGAACTAACCAATAATTGGGTGCCCCATCCTTTCGTGTTTTTTGCGAAAGGGTGGGTATAATCTCCACTCGGCCGACCATGCTTTCTTACTTTACCTCTGTCCTACGCTCCGCTCTTGATTCTCATCCCATAGAAACTGCGGTAGACGAAGAAGAACGAGATCAGGAAGAACACTAGCGCCAGCCCGCGCGTGACCGCAACGCCTTGTGTGTAAGCCAGAGTCACCGCCAACTCGACTGCCAGTAATCCGAACAAAGTCGTGAACTTGATCACTGGATTCATCGCCACCGACGAAGTGTCCTTAAACGGATCGCCTACCGTATCGCCAATCACCGTCGCCGCATGCAGTTCGGTCCCTTTCTGCTTCAACTCAACTTCGACGATCTTCTTGGCGTTGTCCCAAGCCGCGCCGGCGTCAGCCATAAAGATTGCCTGGTAGAGGCCGAAGATCGCGATTGAAATCAGGTAACCAACAAAAAAGAAAGGCTCAACAAAGGCGAATGCCAGCGTCCCGAAGAACACCGCGATAAAGATGTTCAGCATCCCTTTCTGCGCATACTGCGTGCAGATGGCAACCACTTTCTTACTGTCGGTCACCGAGGCTTTCTCAACGCCTTCGAGCTTTATATTCGCTTTGATGAACTCGACCGCGCGGTAAGCTCCCGTTGTCACCGCCTGCGTGGATGCGCCAGTAAACCAGTAGATCATCGCGCCGCCCGTAATCAAACCAAGGAAGAACGGCGCATGTAAAAGGGAGAGATTCTCTACGCCGCCGGTTAACCCATTCGTCAGCGCCATGATGATCGAGAAAATCATCGTCGTCGCGCCGACAACGGCCGTACCAATTAGCACCGGCTTTGCCGTGGCCTTGAACGTGTTCCCGGCGCCGTCGTTGGCTTCAAGCAAATGCTTCGCTCGGTCGAAGTTCACGCTGACGCCGAAGTCTTTCTTGATCTCGCCTTCGACATTCGGAATCTGCTCAATCAAAGACAACTCGTAAACCGACTGCGCGTTGTCCGTCACAGGCCCATATGAATCGACTGCAATCGTCACCGGCCCCATGCCCAGGAAGCCAAAGGCCACCAGACCAAACGCGAAAACTGCGGGCGCCAGCATGGTTGCCGCAGCCGCAAGACCCATCGTGCTCATGTAAAACCCGATTGCCATGAGAATCATCATGGCCAGGCCAAGATAGTAGCCGGAGAAATTCCCGGCAACGAACCCGGAGAGAATGCCGAGCGATGCGCCGCCTTCTTCTGCCGATGTAACCACTTCTTTCACGTGCCGCGACTCCACGGAAGTAAAACTTTTCACCAGTTCAGGAATAATCGCGCCGGCCAGCGTTCCGCACGAAATAATCGTTGCCAGCTTCCACCATTGCGACCTGTCGCCACCCAATTCAGGAATGGTGTAGAAGGAAATCAAGTACGTCAGGGCGATGGACACGATAGAGGTGATCCACACGAGAGATGTAAGCGGAGTCTCGAAGTTCATCTCATCAGCATTGCGATACTTCGCGCTGGCAATCGCGCCATTCAGGAAATACGAAACCGAACTGGACACCAGCATGATGACGCGCATGACAAAGATCCAGACCAGAAGCTGGACCTGGACAGTCGGACTCTTGACGCCGAGAAGTATGAACGTAATGAGAGCGACGCCCGTGACGCCGTAAGTCTCGAATCCATCTGCCGAAGGCCCAACCGAATCGCCCGCGTTGTCGCCCGTGCAGTCGGCAATTACGCCCGGGTTGCGCGCATCGTCTTCCTTAATCTTGAACACGATCTTCATCAGGTCCGAGCCGATGTCGGCGATCTTGGTGAAGATTCCGCCCGCGATGCGCAACGCCGCCGCTCCCAACGATTCGCCAATCGCAAACCCGATAAAACACTGCCCGGCGTAGTCGCCGGGAACGAACAGCAGAATGATGAGCATCATCAGCAGCTCGACACTGATCAGCATCATGCCGATGCTCATCCCTGCTTCAAGTGGGATCTGATACACGGGATACGGCTTTCCGGGCAGCGATGCGAACGCGGTGCGCGAATTAGCGAAGGTGTTGACGCGAATGCCGAACCAGGCCACGCCATAGCTGCCCGCGATGCCGATTATGCTGAACGCCAGGATGATGATCACGCGCAGTGATTCATACTTCAACAGCAAGCCGAAATACAGCAGAATGATGACCGCAATGAACACCCACAGGAGCAGCAGAAACTTGCCCTGTGTGATGAGATAGGTCTTACATGTCTCGTAGATCAGCTCGGAGATTTCGCGCATGGAGCGATGCACCGGAAGATTTTTCAGGCGGCGGTAAATCCACATGCCGAAGACGAAGCCGAACAGGCAGAAAAGAATTCCAATCACCAGCAGGTTATGGCCGCTGATCGCACCGTTGAAAAAGCTGACTTGCGAAAGGTCGGGTAGTTTCAGCGAAGCTTCGCCACCCGTTTCCGGTTGCGCGAATGCTGCGCCCGCGCCGAACGCTAGCAGCCCGGCCAAAGCCAAAGATCTCTTCCAGCTGTTTTTCACGAAACCAGATGTCAAACGGCGTCCTTGGAACGCAGCACCAGCGAGCCAGGTGCGCATAACGAATCCTCCAGAATATTAGCGTTAGGAATATTACAAACGTGTTTAGGTGCTGCCTTCCAGCGAATTCTCCCGTGACGATACGCCCAATGCAAAAAGGGGAATTTCCACCGGAATTCCGAACACGCTTCCACCGCAAGACCTTAACGGAGTGTTGGAGTTTGGCCGCGTCGGGCTTTGCGCCTGGGCTGGCAGACTGGATTGCCAGCCGCCATCCATCGCAAAACGTGCTTTTATAACATGTTGCAGGGAAGGGGGTCAATGACAGGGGTCACGATGCTCCTCGCCACGGCGTCATCCCGAAGAGCCGCGTTTTCAGCGGCGGGCCGAGGGATCTCGCGTGGGACGAAACCCGACGCGGATTCCTGCTTCATGCAAATCCCACGGCACCCCTTGCCGGCCTCCAGGTCCTTCATCCGTCGCTCCACTTCCTCATTCCAAGCTTTCTCGACAGATTGGTCTGCAGCCTCCAGGCTATCGAGCAGCGTATTCGCCAGCGCCGCCCGTTCCCCAACCGGCAACGCCATGGCTCGTTTCAACAAGTCCGAAACCTCTGGACTCATCCTTTTGCTCCTGATGCAAGTGTGCCATAAATGGCACCATTCTCCGAGTCAAAGTAGAGTCTGGCGGTGCCCGACATCGCTTAGGCCATAAAATCTCACTGCTTTTGACCTTCCATCCGACGCCGAGAACTGGGAGCTGAGAACTTTATCACGTC
>JASIEN010000322.1 GCA_030045935.1 Candidatus Sulfotelmatobacter sp. | reverse complement strand
AATCGCCTGTTGCAACGTGTCGCAGGTAAGCACCCCAAAGGCGTGCGGCACGCCCGTTTCCTGCGCCGACTGTCCAATGCCGCGCGTCACTTCGTTCACGATTACGTCATAGTGCGCCGTATCTCCGCGCAGCAGGCAGCCGATACAGATGATCGCATCGTACTTTCCGGTCCCGGCCAGCTTGCGCGCCGCCAGGGGAATCTCGAATGAGCCGGGCACCCGCGCGACATCGATGTTTTTCTTTGCCGCTCCTGATCGAAGCAATCCATCGAGCGCGCTGAGCAGCAATCGTTCTGTGATGAAAGAGTTGAATCTGGAAACCACAACGGCGAAGCGCTTGCCCGCAGCGTTCAACGATCCCTCAATCGCCGCGACGCCGGTTCGAGGAGGCGGTTCGATAACAAAGTCCTTTTCCCTGGTCTTCTCCGTGGCTCCGTGTCTCCGTGGTGGATTTTGCCTTTCGACTGATCCGCGAAATCCGCGTTGACCCGCGGCAAAGAAGTTACTTGCCTTTAAACTGCGCCGGCCTTTTTTCCAGAAACGCCTTCGTCCCCTCATTCTTATCTTCCGTCGCGCAAGCCACGGCAAAGAGGACGGCTTCAAGGTACAATCCCTCGCTCAACGTCATCTCCATGCCCTTGTTGACCGCTTCCATCGCATACTGCACGGCCAATGGGGCGTTCGCGATAATCTTCGCCGCAATCGCCTCGGCGCGCGGAATCAGCTCCGCCGCCACGGTCACTTCGTTCACCAACCCGATACGATACGCTTCCTGCGCCGTGATCATCTCACCGGTCAGCAACTGTTGCATGGCAAGGCCCTTGCCGACAAGTCGCGGCAGGCGCTGTGTTCCGCCGTAGCCGGGAATAATTCCCAGCTCCACTTCCGGCTGGCCGAGTTTTGCGTTCTCGCTGGCCAGCCTCATCGTGCATGCCATGGCCACTTCGCAACCGCCACCCAGCGCGAATCCGTTGATGCAGGCAATTACCGGCTTGCCGAGATTCTCAATGAGATTCAGCACGTCTTGCCCGCGATGCGTGTATTCCTTGCCGACGACGGCATCGTGCTTAGCAAGCTCACCGATGTCGGCTCCGGCAACAAAAGCCTTCTCGCCCGCCCCGGTCAGAATGACCACACGAATCGCCGCGTCGTTCTTGATGTCATGAAAGGCCTGCCGCAACTCTTCCATGGTGGCCATGTTGAGCGCATTCAGCACCTTCGGCCGATTGATGCTGACATAAGCGATCGCGTTTTTCTTTTCAAAGAGAATGTTTTCGAAGTTCATGGAGGCATTCCACGACGTTATCTGGCTGTTACTTTCCCTTTTTTGAATTCAAATTCAATGGTCGTATCGACGACAATTGGTTGCCCATTCAGCAGGTAGGGCTGGAATCGCCATTTTTTGGCAGCCTCGACACTACGGGGAAACAGCAGCGTGGTATCTCCTTGCACAGGATCGACGCATCGAACTGCGCCGTCTTTACCGATCAGGACTCGTAGCACTACGGCTGAGTTTGTTTTCGCGCCCCGTAAGTCGGAGACGTCGGGCAGAACTCTGTCGCGAGCCATCGCCTGCGTCACGCTCACATTCACCCGCACTCTGCGGTTGTCCCCTTCCACCTTTGTAAGATCATCGGAGCATGGCCAACTCTTCGCATTTTGGCCATAGCTGGAGACGAGCGGGAGGAGACATCCAGTGCACAGGATCACCGCCCTCATCTTCGTTTCCTCGGTCGTTGTAACCTCACTTCCCTCGCACCACTGCCTCAATCTCTTTCTTGCTGAGGTCGCAACTGATGCAGCGCTCGGCCCATATTCTGTGCCCGAACACCTTGCCGCAGCGCGGACATCTCCACTCGGTCAGCCACCACGCCCCTGCTAGGTACACACCAATCCATGCCAGCAGAATCGCAAAATCCGCCGGCTCACCCAAATGCAATTTTCCAATCGCGAGGCCCAGAAGGATAAAGCTGAGAAAGAGCACGACCACAAGATTTCGCCGGGCCACGTAGCTGTGCCACGCTCGCCGGTAATGTTCGATCTCGCTGGGGCCGCCTTCCCCGGGTGGCCGATCAGTTTTCCTGCGTCCCTGGATGAGATTCATGTGCAAAACTTGAGCCCGCAACTAGGGCTTTGCTGCGACGTGGAAGAGCGGCGCTTCAGCGCCGCGTAAAGTCCCAAAAATGATCTGGGGCTTTAGCCCCACGGCCCCTACAGTTTATTCGCTACCGGCTTGTTCGGATCGGAATAATCGTAGAACCCTTTACCAGTTTTGCGACCGTACCACCCCGCCATCACCAGCCGCTTCAGCAGCGGAGGCGACGCGAACCGCTTCTCTTTGAACTCGTCGAACATCACCTGCGTGATGTAATAGGTCGTTTCCAGTCCAACAAAATCGAGCAGGGTAAACGGCCCCATAGGATATCCGGCGCCCAGCTTCATCGCATTATCGATATCTTCAATCGATCCCACGCCTTCTTCGTACGCGCGCACGGCATCGAGCAAATATGGCACCAGGAGCCGGTTCACGATGAAACCCGTCTTATCCGACGTGCGCACCGGAACCTTGCCCAGCTTCTTCGCAAACTCGTAAGCCGACTCATAAACATCGTCAGCCGTAGCCACGGTCCGCACCACCTCAACCAGCTTCATCAGCGGCACGGGATTAAAAAAGTGCATGCCGATAAACCGCTCCGGCCGCTTCGTCGCAGTCATCAGTTCGGTAATCGAAATCGACGACGTGTTCGAGGCGAAGATCGCATGTTTCTTGGCAATCGCGTCGATCTCCGAATACATCTTCATCTTCTCGGCGACATTCTCCGTCACCGCTTCAATGATGATGTCGCAGTGCGCCATCTCATTCTTGTTCGTCGTCCCCTTCAGCCGCCCCAGAATCTCATCTTTCTGCTGCGCTGTGATTCCGCCTTTTTCCGGCGGCCGCTCAGAAAACTTCGTCAAAGATTTCTTGATCCCGTCAAAGCCTCTGTCGAGAAATTTCTGATCGACTTCAAGCACGCTGACGTCGAACCCCGCCGTCGCGCATACTTGAGCAATACCGGAACCCATCAGACCACAACCGAGAACACCAACTTTCTTGATTTCCATAATTATTCCCTTGTCATCCTGAGCGAAGCGAAGGATCTATGCACTCTGCTGGGAGCGTCTACGCGCTCCGGGGCGGTTCGTACGGATGGTGCTGGAACCACTCCGTGCTCAAGTCACTCCAGCTCGGATTCACAGAGACGATCAATCCGATCTTTTTGATCCGGAGCCAGCCCTTTATCACTTTCTCCCGCTCAATCGCATTCCGAACGTCCTCGAACCGTTCAAAATAAACCAGCCGATCCAGTTTGTATCGAGTAGT
>JASIEN010000321.1 GCA_030045935.1 Candidatus Sulfotelmatobacter sp. | reverse complement strand
CGGGCGAAACGCCTTCCGCTGATACGACATCCGAGCGATAAACCCAGACGTGGCCGGCTTTCAGGCGGGCTGCACCGCGTTGAGAGATGATGATCTTAGGAACTGAACGATCTGCCCCACTCGTGCGAGCCATATTGCCATGGTACCCGACGCCAGGCAGCGAACTTCCGTCCACGAAGCAAGTGACAGTAACGTGCAGAAATTGAAAGCCCGGCTCCAGAATCAATTTGCCGCCAAAGCAACTTCGATTCAGGCGAAAGACGCGCCTCTCGTCACTTGATAATTCCCCGCTCCGAGGCCTCGATGAACTGAATCAGCATCTCGACATCTTCGCTGCGGTTCGGTTCGGACTTAAGCTTCGCCAGCGCCTGGGAAGTATTCATTCTCGAGGCCAGCAGAATTTTGTATGCGTGATGAATCTTGTTGATGCGCTCCCTTGAAAATCCGCGGCGCTCGAGTCCTACCTTGTTCATCCCGTAAGCGTGCGTATCCCGCGCCGCCGAAGTCATGGAAAACGGCAGAACATCCTGCGTAATTGTCGTGCCCCCGCCGATGTAGGAATGTGCGCCGATGCGCACGAACTGATGCACGGGACAAAGCGCGCCCACTACAGCCCACTCTTCCACCGTGACGTGGCCGGCGAGTGTCGCTCCATTGATCAGCATGCAATGGTCGCCAATAACGCTGTCGTGGCCGATATGGGTGTAAGCCATAATCAGCGTATGGCTGCCAATTCTTGTGACTCCGCCGCCCTTAATCGTTCCCCGGCTGATGGTCACGCACTCGCGAATTTCATTGTGGTCGCCAATTTCGAGGCGGGTTGGCTCGTTTTTGTAGGTGACATCCTGCGGGGCCATTCCAACGCCGCAAAAAGGAAAGAAGGAGTTGGCTGTGCCGATTTTTGTGGGCCCTTCGATGGCGACGTGCGAAACCAGCCGGCAATTCTCGCCCAGCTCGACATCTGCGCCGATCACACAGTAGGGGCCTATTGCGCACGATGCGGGGACCTTCGCCTGGGGATGAATGATGGCAGTAGGGTGAACGTTCATGGGCAGGTCATCATCGAACGCGCATGCCGGCCGACGTGAATGCGAATCATTCCGTGGATGCGCCCTCGCCAACATCTGATTCGTCCCCGCGCCCGCGGGAACTATCAATGAGCTGGCAAGAAACGGTGGCTTCTGCTACACGTTTGCCGTCCACGGTTGCAACTCCGTGCATTTTGGCGGCGGTGAAACGCGGGACAACCCGCCAGCCCGCGACCTCGACTTCGATTCGCAACTGGTCGCCGGGCCCTACCGGGCGGCGGAATTTCGCGCGGTCGATTCCAGTGAAAACCATGATCTTGTGGTTGCGATCTTCAACTTCGGTAAGCAAGAGCGCGCCGCCTGCCTGAGCAATCGCCTCGACGATCAGCACGCCCGGCATAATCGGCAGTCCGGGAAAATGACCGTTGAAAAATGGTTCGTTGATGGTGACGTTCTTGATGGCCACGATGCGCTCTTTACGTTTCAACTCGAGCACCCGGTCGATCAGTAGCAGCGGATACCGGTGTGGAAGTATCTTGAGGATGTCGTGAATATTAAGCGTGGTGGCCGGCGCTTCCGCGCTGACCACAGTCGGAGTGGTATCACTCATCTCAGTTAGTTCGTCCCAAGCAGTCTGAAGATTATACTGTACCGCGTTGCTTACGAGTAGGTAACCGTCGCGGTCGATTAGCGGCTAGCACGCGGCAATTTACGGGGCCTGTATCAAGAAGACCAAGCAATTATCGCGCATAACGGCGGACGGGCTGCGGGCGGATCGGCTGCATTATTTTGAAGAGCGCCTGGAAAGCATGGTCCACACCATTCGCGAACTGGTCGAGATCGAATCGCCCAGCGATAACAAACCGGCTGTCGACTGCATTGGCGCATTCCTTGCGGAGAAATTCCAGGCACTTGGGGGCCAGGCGCAGCTTCATCGCAGCCAGGAGTTCGGCGATAGTCTGCAGGTTGATTTTGCCGCGTCGTCAGACGCGGGCGCAGATCGCAAACCAGTGTTGCTGCTGGGACATTACGACACGGTGTATCCGCTGGGGACACTGGCAAAGATGCCGTGCGCGCTCGCGGATGGACGGCTGCGTGGGCCAGGCGTACTCGATATGAAGTCGGGTATCGCCATCATGCTCTATGCCATCAAAGCGTTACACACCTGGAATGGTGCGCTTCTGCGGCCAGTTACGGTTTTTTTGGTGTCGGATGAAGAGGTTGGCAGCTATTCTTCGCGGCGCATAACGGAATCATTAGCCAAGAAATCTGCAGGAGTGCTCGTGCTGGAACCAGCGGCGGGTCTTCGCGGTGCCGTGAAAACAGCGCGCAAGGGCGTCGGCGAGTATACGTTAGACGTAACAGGCGTTGCGTCCCATGCTGGGCTTGATCCGGGGAAAGGCCATAGCGCGATTGTCGAACTTGCAAGACAGATTGGAGTCGTCGCGCGAATGAACAATTTGCGCCAAGGCGTGTCAGCGAATCCTGGAATAATCACTGGAGGCACCCGTACGAACGTAGTTGCAGCCGAGGCGTCGGTACGGATTGATGTTCGCATTAAGAGCGCGAAGCAGGCAAAGTCGATCGACCGCAAGTTGCGATCGCTGAAGCCATTCGATAAGCATTGCAAGATCGAGGTAGAAGGCGGCATTAACCGTATGCCGATGGAGCGGACGGTGGGCGTTGCCGCTTTGTACGAGAAGGCGCGGGAGATTGCCAATCAGATTGGATGGAATCTGGAAGAGGCTGCCGTGGGCGGAGGCTCCGATGGAAATTTCACTGCCGGCATGGGGATCCCAACTCTGGATGGCATGGGTGCAGTCGGC
Organism: Candidatus Sulfotelmatobacter sp.; assembly: GCA_030045935.1. Lineage (GTDB taxonomy): Bacteria > Acidobacteriota > Terriglobia > Terriglobales > Acidobacteriaceae > Sulfotelmatobacter. Next base: position 3,635 of record JASIEN010000321.1, on the reverse strand, counting down.
GACGGCGCGCACGCATTGCACGAGTTTATCGTGGTTTCCGAGCTGCCGCGGCGGGCTTTTCTGTTGGCGGGAATGATTGAGAGCGTCTAGAACTACCCTTTGGGAACCAACACCAGGAAGTAATCCATTTTGTCGCCCTTCACAAAATCATACTGTTCCAGCAGGCGATAGCCGGCCTGCGCAGACTCGCGAATTACAATTTGACGGTTTACTCCGTGGTTCTCGCCATTTCCGTTGCGATCAATGATTCCAACTCTGGCCCCAGTGCGCAGCGCTACCCGCAAGTGCGACAACAACGCCACCGGCTCAGCCACTTCATGATAGGTCTTCAGCAGCAAAACGGAATCGACGCTGTTCGCGGGCAGGAGCGGGTCGTTGGGTTTGCTGAGGATGGTTTTCACGTTATGCAACTGCTCTTTCTGAAGGCGTTCGTCGATGTAGCGGATGGCTTCCGGGTTGATGTCTACCGCATACACGGTTCCGCTCTCGCTGACACGCCGCGCTGCCCGTACCGTAAACCATCCCGATCCCGCGCCGATGTCAGCCACGTTTTTTCCGGCAGTGATCCCCAAGATATCCATGACGCGATTTACCTGTAGGCGCTCATCGCGGCCTGGAGAATCGAAGATTGAAAGATCTCCCGTGTAGGGTTCGCTGGTTTTGCGATGTGTTGCTGTCGTGGAGTCCGGTGGGGGAGACTGAGGTGCCGGGAACGAAAAGGTCGGGCACGAGATGAGCAGAGCCAGCAGCAGTGCGCGAAGTTTAGGCATCAGCGGTTTCCTGGAGACTGTCCTCTAGCATAGACTTTCGGGCTGCCTCTTTGGTGAGCAGTTTGCAATGTACAGGGCCGGCGCGAGCGCCATCTGCTTTGACTCTGCACTCCGCATGGCCTAGACTTTTTGCAGGTAGTGGACAGTCCGGTTCAGTCTATCTGTGGCCGGAGTATGGAGGAGATATGGGTGAGTTTTCCATCTGGCATTGGTTGCTGGTTCTGGCAATCTTTCTTCTCCTCTTCGGCACCACCAAGCTTGCCTCGGTCGGTAAAGGTCTTGGCGAGGGTATTCGGAACTTCAAGGAAGCGATGAAAGAGCCGGAGAAAAAAGAAGAGAAGAAGGAAGAAGAGAAAAAAGCCTAGTTGTTTGTTTAAGTGTTGAAACTGGATCCCTCCCAGCTCGCTTGGCTCGCGCATCGGAATGACGATGCTTCAGATCGCTCTCACGTCTCGCAACATCCTGAACACCAGCGCCACAGGTAATCCCACCACATTGCTATAGTCGCCTTCGATGCGCGGAATCCAGCGGGAGGCAATTCCCTGGATCGCATAGGCGCCCGCTTTGTCCATAGGCTCTCCGGTGACGATGTAGTTGTCGATTTCGGCATCAGTGATTTCGCACATCGTGACGCGCGTGGTTTCGGATGCAGTTATTAATAATTCGTCCGGAACCGATGGCTGAACAGTCGCAAGCGGCTTCACCACACAAACACCGGTAATCACTTCATGCGTGCGGCCAGAAAGCATGCGCAACATGCGCACCGCGTCATTGGCGTCCTGCGGCTTGTTCAGAATGTTTCCTTCGAGAACCACGATCGTGTCAGCGCCGAGAACGTAGTCTTCTTGCCGGTTTCGAGCTACCTTCAGAGCTTTTTCTTTCGCCAGCCGTTCTGCGCATGATCGAGGAAGCTCTCCCGCTAGAGGCGTCTCGTCGATCTCGGCAGGTTGTACGGTGAACGGAATCCGAGCGTTCCGCAAGAGTTCCTGTCGGCGAGGCGAGGCCGAAGCGAGAACAAGCATGACTTCGTGATTCTAGATCACACCCAAGCCGTTCATGTTTTGCCACCCTCGTCTCAACCTGACTTTTCAGAACCATGTTCCCGCGCGATACTTGCGGTATTTCTCGCCGAATGCAGCCTCCAGCGCCGCCGACTCTTTTTTCGCACGCCAGATCTGCATCGGAATGACCACAACGAAAATCAGAAGCCAGAGAGGCCGTCCAATCAGGAGGACTACGCCCGCGATTACGCACGAACCGAACACATAAATCGGATTGCGAAGCTTTGCATAAAGCCCATGCGTCACGAGTTGTCTGGCCTGCGCCGTAACGGAAAACGAGCTGCCAAGCTGGAAGCGCGCGACCGTCCAAAATACGAATCCCACAACCAGCAGGCACAGGCCGATGGTCTGCATCGCGCCCCAGACCGGTGGGTGAAACCGCCAGATCGCTGCAATCAGGCCCGCACCAACCGCCAGCGTCAGCACAACGTGCGTACGAATCATTGGTGGTGAGCAGGGTAAATCACCGACTCAGACCTGACAAGTCTGCCGCTCACAGTAGGCGATCTTTTGTAAATACGCCTGCTAGAATCAATACTTACCGCTCTAATCATGGACTCCCAGCACATCCGCAATTTCGCCGTCATCGCGCATATCGACCACGGCAAGTCGACGCTGGCCGACCGCCTGCTCGAGCTGACGGGCGCGCTGACCGCGCGCGAGATGCAGGCGCAGGTGCTCGATTCCATGGATCTGGAACGCGAACGCGGCATCACGATCAAAGCTCATGCCGTCCGCATGATGTACACGGCGCGCGATGGCGAAACCTATCAGTTGAACCTGATCGACACCCCCGGTCACGTCGATTTTTCCTACGAAGTTTCGCGTTCGCTCGCTTCCTGCGAGGGTACGCTGCTGGTCGTCGACGCATCGCAGGGCGTCGAAGCGCAGACACTGGCCAATGCATACCTCGCAATTAATAACGGACTGGAAATTATCCCTGTCATCAACAAGATCGATCTGCAAAGCGCCGATATTCCACGCACTAAAGAAATGATCGAAAGCGCGGTTGGACTGGATGCTTCCGAAGCGGTACTGATCAGTGCAAAAACCGGTCAAGGCGTTCCGGACGTGCTGGAAGCGATTGTGAGGCGCGTGCCGCCACCGAAAGGAAATCCTGAAAACCGGCTGCAGGCGCTGATTTTCGACTCCTGGTTCGACGCCTACCGTGGCGTGATCGTGCTCACGCGCGTATTTCAGGGGACGCTGCGCAAAGGGCAGAGAATCCGTTTGTGGTCGAACAATGCAACTTTTGACGTGGAAACTCTCGGCATGCTGACGCCCAAGCCCGTCGAGATCGATGAACTCAAAGCCGGCGAAGTTGGTTTTCTGATTGCAAATATCAAGAATGTCGCCGATACAAAAATCGGCGACACCATCACCGACGATGCGAATCCAGCCATCGAGCCCCTTCCCGGATTCGAAGAAATCAAGCCCATGGTTTTTGCCGGGCTTTACACCGTCGATGCGCACGAGCATACCCGCCTGCGCGAAGCGCTTGAGAAATTGCGCCTTAACGATTCATCTTTTTTCTTCGAGCCAGAAAGTTCCGCCGCGCTCGGGTTCGGCTTCCGTTGCGGATTCCTCGGCCTGCTGCACATGGAAATTATCCAGGAGCGCCTGGAGCGCGAGTTCGCTCTGGATCTCATCACCACGGCGCCGGGTGTGCGCTACAAGATTACCAAGACGGACGGAGGCTTGATCGAAGTCGATAATCCCTCACGCTGGCCCGATCCCAGCGAAATCGACAAAGTGGAAGAGCCAGTGATTCTGGCGACGATTCTGACCAACGAAGAATATGTCG
>JASIEN010000320.1 GCA_030045935.1 Candidatus Sulfotelmatobacter sp. | reverse complement strand
TTGTAGAACTCAATGGCGCGCGCGGCGTTGCGCACGGTCATGTAAGGAGTGACTGAGTGAAAGCCTTCTGGAATCGGTTTAGCGGCCATGTTTGCCTCCTTATGGCAAAAAAATCCGGGCCGTAGCTTACACCAAGACGGGCGGGAGTATGTCAAGGGAGTGTTACAGGAGCAAAGTTTCAGACATTTCAAGGTTTCAGAGAGCAAACTAACCGCAGCTCCGCCCAGAACTTTGAAACCCCGAAACTTTTGAAACCTGCTTTTCTCAGAAGAATCGGGTCACGCCCTCTTCCAGCACAACCACGCGGTCTTCAATGCCTGCCGTTTTTGCCTCCTGCTCCAGCAATTGCAAAGGTTCATCGACTGGCTCGTGCGACAGGCGGAAAGTTCCGTAATGCATGGGAACCATCCAGCGGGACTTGAGGTCGAGAAAGGCGCGAGTCGCATCCGCGGGATCGGCGTGCACGTTGCGAAACTGTGGGGGATTGTAGGCACCGATGGGCAGCAGGGCCAGTTCGGGTGAAAGGCGGCGACCAATTTCGCGGAATCCAGCAAAATATGCCGTATCTCCCGCATGGTAGATCGAGTGTTTTCCGGCTCGCAGCACGTAGCCGCCGAAGCCACGGTAAGAATCCTTCAGGATCCGCGCTCCCCAATGGCGGGCCGGAACGTGGGTCACGGCCAATCCGCTGTGGCGGGAAGTGCTCCACCAATCCAGCTCAATGATCTCGGAAAAACCGAGATCAGAAACCAGATCGGTGACGTGGCGCGGAATTATGATGGCCGGAGCTCTACCGTGGGTACGCAGATTGTTCTGGACGATGGCACGGAGTGACGGCCGGTGGAGATGGTCGAAATGGGCGTGGGTAATAAGCACGACATCGATTGGAGGCAGGTCGCGGACCCGCAGTCCCGGACGGCGCAGGCGCTTCAGCACGAACAGCCAGCGGGCGAAAACCGGATCAATCATCACGCTTTGCCCACCCAGCTGCACGAAGAAACTGGAGTGCCCTATGAAGGTGACGCCAAGCTGACCGTTCGCGGTAAGGCGTGGCTTGTGAGTTTCTCCGCACAGCGGAGTCACGGCAGAGTGCCGGACCAGACGCCCGAAGCGGGCTGCTCGCTTGCGAAGAGCCGGGTTGCGAAGAGTGTCCCTGATCATCCGTGCTGGTCTAAGTGTTGGATGACAACTTCGAGTTGAATGGCTTTACTATGGCCTTATTCTAGTCTAGAGCGAGGGGAAAGGCGCGTGATTGATAGGGTTCTCTCGGTGGGAAAAAATATTCAGCCTGCGGGCGCCTATAGCGGCTAAGAGTAAATTAAGAAAACGCCCGCGCGCGCGAAAAATACTGTAAATTCAGCGATCTAGCTTGACCTTGCTTGCGCCCTCCTGTCTAATCGCAATCAGCAGGCGTTGCCATAGCAAGGAGAAGTTCGATGCGAGTCGCGTTTTTGGGTCTTGGAATCATGGGTCATTCGATGGCCACGAATTTGGTGAAAGCGGGCCACGAAGTGACCGTTTGGAATCGCACTCCGGGCAAGATCGTGGAAGGAGCGGCGATTGCCCCCACTCCGGCAGCGGCGGCACAAGGTGCAGAAGTAGTGTGGATGTGCGTTGCCGACACCGACGCTGTCGAACAAGTATTGTTCGGGGCCGATGGCGTGGAGCAGTCGCTGACGCAAGGAATGATCGTCGCCGATTCCAGCACCATTTCTCCTTTTTCGACCGTAAAGTTTGCTGAGCGTGTACGCAGCAAGGGCGCGGACTACGTTGACGCCCCCATGACCGGATCGAAAATCGGGGCTGCCAATGGGACGCTGATCTTCATGGTTGGAGGCAATGAAGCTAGCATCGATCGCATTGGTCCGCTTTTTGCCGCGATGGGCAAGAAGTATTTCCGCATGGGCGATGTTGGCAAGGGGCAGGCCACCAAGCTCGCGATGAATTTGCAGATCGCTCTTATCTTTGAGGGTTTTGCCGAGGCGCTAACGCTGGCAACCAAGCTGGGCGTCGATCCCCAAAAACTGCTGGCGCTGATTGATGCGACGATGGTCAAGTCGGGGGTCGTCGAATACAAAGGACCGTTCATTTTGCACCGCGACTTTACGCCGAATTTTCCGTTGCGCCTGATGCACAAAGATATTCTCTTAGCGCTGGAGGCGGCCAAGGAAGCTCGGGTAAAGCTGCCGGGGCTTGAAACTGTAGAAGAGATTTATGAGATGGCGACCGAAGACGGAAACCGTGATCTGGATTATGCCGCCACGCTGACCCTGCTTGAAAAATGGGCTGGGGTGCAGGTAAAGAGCGAAGCGGCGTAGGGACACTGCCTCTTTCGCCCCTCCGGGGCTGATTCGATCCAATTCAGTTTCCGCACGCCCTACGGCGTGGCCTGAACTCTTGTGCCGCTTTGTGGCTTCTGTTTATTGGGGCAGTCTGAAATTAAGCGTGATGCGGGTCTGCATTTCTGCCGGCCGGCCATGCGAGTAGTGCGGCTGGAAGCGCCATTGTTTGACCGCGGCAATTGCCGCGTTTCCTAGTATTTCCTGACCGCTCACCAATGTGGCATTCTGCACGGCTCCGTCGCGACCGATGCCCACATCGAGCACAACCGGGCCCTGAATCCCTTGCCGGCGTGCTTCCTCGGGATACTCCGGTTCTTGCCGGTAAATCAGGCTGCTCTTGGCTGCATCGGGAGACAAGTTGATGACTTCTTCCGGCTGAGCTGTCGTAGCGCTGCGCGCGGTTTTCTCGCCCGCCGCCGAAGAAGGCGGCAGCCGGAAAACTTCTTTTCCGTTTTCGTAAACGGCCAGGCCTCCCGGCGGCACGGTCGGTGAATTCTGATCAGAGCCGCCTTGGGGCGAAGCGGGCGACTGGGAAGAGGGTTGAGGCTGGCCGGTTTCCAATGGTTGCACTGCAGCATTTGGCGTGGCATTGGTCTGAGGTGCGACCGGTTCAGAAGCGGCCGGCCGAGATTCAGCCGACGTCTTGCGCGAGGTCACGCGCACAACCACCAAGGTTACAATTAGCAAGAGGCATGCTATGCAGGCTGCGGCCAGAACGAGAGTGAGAAGATCGACGCCCGATTTTGATTTTTGTTCCGTCGCTGAAGCGGCGGAGAGTTCCCCGGGCGGAACGGGCAGCGTCAGGGTGGGGTTTTCGGGAATATCGTCACCATCAGATGTCAGACTCTGCGGGACTCTATTCGCCGTTGCATTGTCGGCACGCACGCCATCGGAAGCAGGCGGCTTCATTGTGTGAGCTAGGATCGGGTCACTTGCCCGTCGCAGATTCTTAAGGATTCGTTCAACCAGAGCCGCCAGGGTAAGCTGATCGCGGTCGCCGAAAGCGGCGGGGCGGGAAGAAAAAGCTTCCAGAACTCCGATTACGGCCCCGTCCTGTATCAAGGGCAAACCAATTACTGAACGAACGCCGATGTTGCGCGATGCCTCGGCATCGGCGCGAGCGTCATTCTGGGCGTCATTACAGAGCCGAACTTGCCCAGTTCGCAGGCATTCCGCGGTTAGTCCTGATTCGCTATCAGGATGCGAGCCTAGCTCGGGCGCGGTAGGGCCGGTGGTGGCGCGGCATACCATTTCCCCCTCACGTTCCAAAATCACGGCTGCGCCGGTGGCGCCGGTTGCAAGGCAGGCCTGCTCGACGATTTCATTGAGCACGATTTCGAGCGCCAGCTCGGTAGAGAGTTTCGGGGAGACTCCCGCGCCGCTCTTGGCGGCAAACAACGCCGCCAGTTCGGTCAAATCAGTTTCCGGACTTTGGTTGAGCGACGACTTGTAAGGGTCTGGCTTCGGGATGGGAAGGTTGGACATGCATTCAGTAGCTGCGATTCCGGCTAGTAGAACAGTCTTGCAATCAACCGAAAATCCGGTTGAGGGGAGGACACCGTAGCGCAAGTTTCCCCCCAAAACGCTGGGTTGTCAATACTCGTCCGTGCCTGGCAATGTAGGTGTTTGAGACCCTACCAACATTGTGGCTGAAAGGTCGAATATGCTCTCCAGTATCAACAGCGCCGACCGGCGGCTTGCTGTGGCACTTTCGCATGCAGGAATGAACCCCCGCCCGCGCAGGGGGGCCCAGATGCAATCTTGCCTACTGTTTCTTATGCTTGGCCCCGTCAAGCTGGGCATCCCAAAACGGTCGAATTCAATGAGTAAATCTTGCCAAGTGAGTCACATCACATTGATTCACAAAGTCGGATGTTAAAATCACCTCGTCGTACTGCAAGATGGCGTGTTTTACCGAACGATACTCATTTTTCGGTTTCGGTGAAGAATCAGAGCGCCTCTCCCAATTGTCAGGAGTCTTGACATGCGCATCGCTGTCGTCGGGTCGGGATATGTAGGATTGGTGGCCGGAGCCTGCTTCGCCGAATTAGGTCATCAAGTAATCGTGGTGGACAATGACGAGCCCAGGGTCGCGGCCCTCAAGAACGGCCAGGTTCCGATTCACGAAAAATTCCTGCCCGAACTTTTGCAGCGCCATCGCGGAAAGCGCCTGGAATTCTCGACGGATCTGCATGAGGCGGTGCGCGCCAGCCAGGCCATCTTTATTGCAGTAGGAACGCCGCCAACGGACCGAGGCGATGCTGACCTTTCTTATGTGGAATCGGTAGCCCGCGAGATCGCCGGAGCCATCAATGAGTATACGGTTGTGGTGGAGAAGAGCACCGTCCCGGTATACACCAGCGACTGGGTGCGTAAGATAATTCTTCGCAATGGTGCGGACCCCAACTCGTTCGACGTCGCATCCAATCCCGAATTTTTGCGTGAGGGGACGGCAGTCACAGATTTTCTTTTTCCGGACCGCATCGTAGTTGGTTGTGACCACGAACGTTGCTGCGCGGTATTGCGGGAAATTTATTTGCCCCTGACCAGCGGCAGCTATTACGAAAGCGCGGACGCGATTCCTCAGCCGGACAGCGCTCCCATCCCCCCGCCGATTATCGTTACCAGCACAAAAAGCGCCGAACTGATCAAGCATGCCTCGAATGCGTTTCTGGCCATGAAGATTTCGTTTATCAACGCGGTCGCCAGTTTGTGCGAGTCAGTGGGCAGCGATGTGAGTCAGGTCTGCCAGGGTATCGGTTCGGACTCGCGCATTGGGCCGCGATTCCTTAATCCAGGCGTTGGCTATGGCGGTTCGTGCTTTCCAAAAGATGTCATGGCATTTCGCGCGGTAGCGCGCGAGTGCGGCTACGATTTCCGCCTGCTGGAAGAAGTGATGCGCATCAACGAAGATCAGCGCGAGCGCTTTTTGCGCAAGGTGCGTAGCGCGCTATGGACACTGCGCGGCAAACAGCTGGCCGTGCTGGGGCTGGCGTTCAAAGGCGGGACCGACGACATTCGCGAGTCGCCGGCGATCCTGATTGTGAAGGCACTATTGCAGGAGGGTTGCAAGATCACAGCGTACGATCCTGCTGCGATGGAACGCACGCAGGAGGTGATCAGCTCCAATGTGAAGTTCGCTAACTCCGCTTATGAGGCGGCACATGGCGCGGATGCTCTGCTGATTCTTACGGAATGGGAAGAGTTCGCCAATCTTGATCTGCGGCGCCTGCGGGAAAAGCTGAGATATCCCATCGTGATTGACGGCCGCAACCTGTATGATCCGGAAGTGATGGCGGAGCAGGGGTTCACCTATTACAGCGTGGGACGCGCCGCCGCGCATCCTGATGGAGTGCCGGCCGCTCTCAAGCCGGAGAGAAGCAGGCAGAAATGACGCGAGCAGCGACGAGAAAAGGCCCAAACCAGGCATGAGCCGGCAACGCGCGCTGGTAACCGGTGGGGCCGGTTTTCTGGGATCTCATCTGTGCGATGCGCTTATCACTGAGGGCTGGAATGTGGTCGCGGTCGATAATCTGATCACTGGGCGCCGCGGGAATCTCGACCATCTACGAAATGAGCCGGCTTTTGAATTCGTAGAAAAAGACATCTGCCGCCCTTTCGACGTGGGCAAGGTCGACTACGTTTTTCACTTTGCCAGCCCGGCCAGCCCGGTCGACTACATGCAGCACGGAATCGCCACGCTGCAAGTTGGCTCGCTGGGGACTTTCCATGCGCTCGATGTCGCCCGCACATACGGCGCCAAATATCTCGTGTCATCGACCTCCGAATGCTACGGCGACCCGCTGGAGCATCCCCAGAAAGAAACTTACTGGGGCAATGTGAACTCGATCGGGCCACGGTCCGTTTACGATGAGGCCAAGCGCTTCACCGAAGCCGTGACCATGGCATATCGCCGGTACCACAAAGTTGATACGCGCATCGTCCGCATTTTCAATACGTACGGCCCGCGCATGCAATTGAATGACGGACGCGTCGTTCCTAACTTCATGAAGCAGGCGCTGCGCGGCGAAGACCTCACCGTCTACGGCGACGGCAGCCAGACCCGCAGCTTCTGCTATGTCAGCGATGAAATCGACGGGTTTATGCGGCTGGCGAAATCAGATGAGTATCTGCCGGTGAACATCGGCAATCCAAACGAGTTCACAATTCTGAATTGCGCCGAGCGGGTGCTGAAGGTTACAGGATCGAAGAGCAGGATTCGCTATGAGCCGCTTCCCCAGGATGATCCTAAACAGCGGCGGCCGGACATAACGAAAGCTCGCACCTTGCTCGGCTGGGAACCAAGAATTGATCTGGAAATCGGTTTGCAGATGTCGCTCGAGTACTTCAGGAAAGCCGTGATTGAGGAAACTGCAGTTCGGGACATCCCGTGAAAGCTGAGCAATCCATTTGACCGTGCTGGAGTTTGTCGCTTTTTCCCAGCCAGGATGTGGCATTCCGGTGGCGGTGTAATCGACCCACCTAGGCCGTCTGCGAGGACAAATCCTCGGAAATCTGCCGCTGAATTCTGCGCACTTGCTGAATCAGTTCACGCCCGGCGTCATATTTGCGAACATATCCGTTGGCCCCAAACGCAGTCGCTTGCCGCAGGAATGCGGGGGAGTCGAACTGGCTGACGACCAGGATTCGGGTGCGGGGCACTTCGAGCTTGATCAGACGAATCACCTCGAATCCGTTCATGAGGGGCATGCCGATATCGACGAGCGCGAGGTCGGGTTGATGCTGGCGTGCCAAGCGAAGGGCCTCGCTGCCATCCGAGGCTTCCCCCACAACTTCGATATCAGATTCACTAGCGAGAATCTCCCGAAGCGCGTGGCGGACAGAGTCATTGTCGTCTACCACAAGGACGCGAAGAACCAACGGTGTTCCTCCGGGTTGAGTTTTTTCCTCGATAAGAACCGCGGGAGATGGCGGCAGGCTCTGGCTCGAAGGACGAAGTCGCGACACACAACAAATTTTCCAAGTGCTTGGAGGTAAGATACTCGGCGTTCGATAGCGAACATATACCGCGTGAACTGTAGCGGAAGTAAGGTATTTCCGTTAGGACAGGATTATGTCGGAACACAATCAGTGTCAAAGTGTGAGGCTCCGACCACTGCAAAAGCCAAAAAAAGGGGGTCCGGATGATGACGAGGATTATTCAGGGTGCAATCGCAAGAGTTTTACTGCTGTTCATGCCAGCCATTGCTGCGGTTTCGAGTCCTGCTTTGGGACAGACAGCATCACAGCCTCTTTCCGTGCATTGGGAAGAACTGACGGCCGCTGATTTTCGGGAGGGGATTCGCCGTTCGCAGGGAACCTGTCTGCTTCCTTTCGGCATTATGGAAAAACACGGCCCGCATCTGCCGCTGGGCACCGACCTGATCAATGCCCGCTACGTGGCACTGCACGCGGCCGAACATGAATATGCGATCGTGTTTCCGGAATATTATTTTGGGCAGATCGCCGAGGCCCGGCACGAGCCGGGGACGATCTCTTACAGCCGAGACCTGCAACTGGCGCTGCTGCAAGAGACGACCGACGAAATGGCGCGCAACGGCTGCAAGAAGATCGTGATCGTCAATGGCCACGGGGGCAATGAAATGCTGCTGCCTTATTTCGCGCAGACGCAATTAGAAAAGTCCCACGATTACGTGGTTTATGTTTTTGACAAGCGCAGCCCCGATACAGGTGGTCCCGCCAAGAAAAGCTCGATTCTCAATTGGCACGCGGGCGAAGATGAAACTTCGAAGACGATGATCGCGCGCCCGGATACCGTGCATCTGGATCGAGCGGCGACCGAATCTGGCGCGGATCAGCATCGCCAGAATCTTCCTGATGGCGTCTACACCGGAATCTGGTGGTATGCGCGCTGGCCAAACCACTATTCCGGAGAGGGAGCTTTGGCCACCGAGGAGCTGGGAAAATTTCAGATGGATTGGTGGGTGAATGCGGTCGTTGATGTGATTCGCGCGGTGAAGAAGGATGATGTCAGCCTGAAGTTGCAGAATGAGTTCTACGAGAAGGCTAAACATCCGTTGGAGACGCAGCCGTAGTGGAATGGCAGGCTACGCTAAGTGCGCAAGGAGATCCCTCGCCCCACTGGTAAAAACGTGGGGCTTCGGGATGACACCCTATACAAAAGCTCTCTTATGAACTTCCGATGAGGACGCCGGTAATAAACACCAGCACTCCACCCAGGCCAACTTGCAGAGCGGCAGAAACCCATGGGCTGTCCATGTAACGATGACGAATCCAGGTGATTGTCGCCAATTCGCCGAGTACCACTGCGCCAGCAGCCCATAAGGCTACGCGGAAATCCTTAATCAGGAATGGCAGTGTGTGTCCGATACCGCCCACAGCCGTCATCAGTCCTTCGACCACCCCCCGCACCCACGGGTGGCCACGGCCAGTCAGGCTACCATCGTCGGAAAGCG
>JASIEN010000319.1 GCA_030045935.1 Candidatus Sulfotelmatobacter sp. | reverse complement strand
ACCAGCGCCGAGAGAACCGGCAACTTTTCGGCCATGAGCTTTCCAATCTACGACCCGACCCAACCCGACGTTGCTTGCGGGGCACTGGGCCTGTGCCGGCAGCAGTTCCCAGGGAATACAATCCCAACCCCGAATCCGATCGCCTTGCTGTATCTGTCGAACATGCCCCATTGCAACATCCCGAACCCAGTTACGTGCGATCAAGCGACCACTGACGTCCCCAACAACTTCGGATTACCGGGCCTGGATCCATTCAACGCACACCGCTTCGATGTCCGCGTCGACTGGGCCAAGAGTGAACGGCAGCGCCTATTCACCCGCTTTACCTATGACAAGCTGATCTTCTCCACGGCCAATGTTTTCCCAGCCCCCGGTTGGGATTTCAACTACGCGCAGAACACAACCAACGGACGAAATGTTATCGTGGCCGACGATCTGACCCTCAATACCAGCACCGTCCTGAATCTGCGCTACTCCTTTACGCGACATCATGAGAACCAGGGAAATCCCACGTACAGCAACACAAATCTTACCGACCTCGGTACCGTTAACGGCACAACGGCTGGCTTTCCCGCCTCATTGGCGGCGCAGGAGGTCTTCAAACAGCTCCCCTTCATGATCTTCAACGATCTCCCCACGCCGGGCAATGGAGTGGGCGGCACCGCCGACTACAATCTTTTTGTCTATGCCAGCGAGAATAGTGATGCTAATGCCACGATCAATAAGGTATGGGGCAAGCACGAACTGGCGACCGGCTTTGAGTGGATGAAGCGCTATCTTAACGTAGGCCAGCCGCCGGCGCCGGCAGGGGCGTATGGTTTCGACCTAACCGCAACCGATCAACAAACCTCGCCCGTATCGGGCATTCCCGTAGGTGGCAGCGATTTTGCCTCAACCCTGGTGGGCATGGGCATGTCGCCCGGTTCCGAAACCAACGATATCGGCTACCCTAATTTCTCCAAAGACGTATTCGTGGCCGAGTCCAACCCCTACTATGCGACCTTTCTGGAGGACACGTTCCGTGCTTCCAAGACGCTGACTATCACTGCAGGCCTCCGCTGGGATATTTTCGGTGGCCGCAATGAGCGCTTCAACCGCCTGGAATATTTCAATCCCACTGTGAGCAATACGCTGAACGGTGTCACGTATACCGGCGCGGAAGTCTACGTCAATGGCAGCAATCGCTCGCCCTTTACAACCAATCTGCACAACTTTGGACCTCGATTGGCTTTCGCCTGGCAGCCGATCGCGCATTTCGTAGTGCGCGGCGGAGCAGGATTCTATTACGGCCCCAGCACACACAATGTCGGCAACGCCATCGATACCGACGGATTTTCCTCTCAGACACCCTGGAACGGCACCTGCTTTAACCCAGACGGCAGTGGCAATTCCATCTTCGGGTTGGTGTCCGGGTCATGTCCGCTGCCCACCCCCGGCGTCTACAATGGCCCTTATTCTTTAAGCAATCCCTTCCCAACCGCGCCGGGCACGCCCGGAGGAATCATCCCAGTTTTCACCAGTGCGCCAACGGGCTTAGCCAACAACCTCGGCATTACCTTGAGCACCGTCCTGCACTCGCAGCCCACCCCCACGGTCTACAACTACAATTTCGCCCTGGAGTACGAATTGCCGCACCAGGTCGTGGTGACCGCCGGTTACGTCGGCAGCCGTGGACTTTTCCTGCCTTTTAGCAACGTCGACCTGGACCAGCTTGATCTGGGCACGATCGCGCGCTACGGGAGCTCACTGTGTGTCGTCACTGAGCCGAGCTGCATGGTGCCCAACGCTGGGCCGGTGAGCCTGAACGCAAACTTCAGCGGACAAGCCACGGTTCCGCAATGGGCGACCGTCGTGCCGTTCCCGCAATTCGGCAACGGCGGCTACGGCACCGGCAATGGCATCGTCACGTGGGGCTACGCGGCAGGAGATTCGGAATACAGCTCCTTGCAAGCAAAGGTGCAGAAAAGATTGACGAGCCACTTCACCACGCTTACTACCTTTACGTGGGGAAAGATCATGACCGACGACGGGTATCCGCCCCTGGGTTTCGTGGGTTCTCACAACCCAGGCGGACCTCAGGATTGGAGAAATCTGCAGTACGAGCATTCCATCAGCCCGCAGGACGTCAAGTATCAGTTCAATGCGCAGGTTTCTTACGACTTGCCGATTGGCAAGGGGCAACGAGTGAATCTGAATGGGATTGCGGATAAGTTTGCAGGTGGATGGACCGTAAATGCGATTACCTATCTGAGCACGGGGATTCCCATTGCATCGCCCTCGTCGGGGATCAGTCCTGGGTACTTCAATCAGCGGGCTGATATAGTCTGCAATCCCGCGAGTGGTTTTCAGCGTACAGTTTCGAACTGGGTCAACAATAACTGCTTCGCAATACCCGGGACCGAGAATGGGGGTGCGGGGAATCCAATAATTCCCGGAGATGCCCCTGCCTATCTCGCCAACGTTCGCACTCGAGGAGCGCGGGAGCTGGATCTCTCTATCTACAAGACATTCGCGATAGGAGAACACAAAGACCTACGCTTCGATGTTTCTTCATACAACGTGGCGAACTGGGCGCAATATGGCATGCCACCCATGCAGACTCTGGCGGCGAGC
>JASIEN010000318.1 GCA_030045935.1 Candidatus Sulfotelmatobacter sp. | reverse complement strand
CCGATCCGGACATGCAGGTCGGGCAGTCTCGGATCGGCTTGTTCCGCTCGTAGTAGTGAAGCCAGACCGGCGTCCAAATCGCCCTCCTCAAGATGAATGATTCCCATCAGCAGATCAGCCCAAGGACGATGTTTCGGCTCCCGATTATCAGCGGCGCCATCAGCACCAGGCTCAGCCGTCAGTGCGGCAGTTCCGGTGTCATTCGCAGTTACTGGTGCATTCGTAGTTATTGGGCCACGAGTGGCGGCTTCTTCCGTCGCAGACTGCTTCGGCCGGTATGCAATGATTTGCTCGAGAATGCTCTTGGCCTCGGGTCTTCGTGTTGGATCCAACGCAAGATAACACTGCGCCAGATGCTGCCCAAAGCGAATCTGGTCCGGCCATTTTCTCCAAAGGTCTTCGAGAATCTTGGAGGCGTCCTGATATCGGCGGGCATCGAGTAAGTCGCGCGCCAGGTTGTACTGCTGTTCCCTGATTGCCATTTCGACGGCTTTATTCTGATCTTCACTCGGCGGCTGGATATAGCCCAACGCAACAAATCTTTGCAACACCGCCTGTTCGGCGACCGGATCAGTGCGCAAGTCCGCGGGATGCATGCCGCAGTCTCCCGCTTGATCTTCCCAACTGGAAATGCTTTCGATCTGCGGCGGTTCTTCAAAGGCCTGCACCAACACGCGTCCATCCATGTCCTGTCCCACAGGCAGACCAAACAAATTCAGAATTGTCGGGGTTACGTCCAGTAAGGTTGCGCCATAAATACGCTCATCTTTCTTTATGAAAGGCCCGGTGGTGTGCGCTCCCCTCATGCAAATAATTCCGAATGGGCGATGCTGCACTGCCGGCCCAGCCGGTTCATTCGGAATGCCCAGCGGACGGAGATGATCGGAGTGAAAGCCATGGTCGGAGACGAGAATCACCGTCGCATCCGGCCCGGCAAGACCCAGTAATGTTTCGAGCATCATGTCGTGAAAGCGATAGGCGCCGTTCACAACATCTTTATAAATCTCGTAGCTCTCTTGCGGCACCCAGTCCAGCCGCGGCGGATGATAGTGCATGAAGCGGTGCGAAAAGTGATCAATGCCGTTGTAGTAGACAGCGAGAAAATCCCACGGCTGGTTGCGCAATATCCAGGTCGCGGCATTATGGATGGAGCAATTCTCGGCAAGAATTTTTGCGAATGCGTTCAGGCCCTTGTCTTTTTCCTGATCGATTTCGGCGGCGCGTGGTATCCAGGGCAAGATCGCAGCCTCGGTAACTTCCGCCGGATGCATTCGTAAAGCAGCGAAGGTTTCGCGCAGGGTTTCAGGGTGGATTACGCCTGGCGGCAGGGGCCATTCCTTATCACGCTGAGCCACCGCGTAGGGAAAGAGGTCAGAAACAGAAATGCCGTTGATGGGTTCGGCGGGATGACCGGCGAACCACCCCACAACATGCGCTCGGTAACCCCGTTGCGTCAGAATATTCCAAATCGCCTTCACCTTGCGTGACGTGCTGGTCACCGGACGAACGCCGCCGGACTGCGGATCAGGTTCCATAAATCCCAAAATGCCGTGCTTATGGGGACGTTTTCCGGTAGCGATGGAATTCCACAGCATTGGCGATAGAACCGGGCGCAATGTCGCCAGATTTCCCATCACCCCATGGTTAATAAAATCTTCGAGGGTGGGCATCAGGCCCTGGTCGATCAGCGGAGTAATGACCTTCCAGTCAGCTGCATCCCAGCCGATAAGCAAAACTTTGCTGGCAAAGGGTCCACGCATGCCTTACTCAGAACGATGAAGGAAACGTCGAAGGCCAGCCATTTTACTAAATTTTGTGAGACTGGAGTTGCCTTTTAGCGCCGGCAGGTAGCCCATCCTTTCGCGTTTTTTGGGAAGAGTGTGGGATTCCCATGTTCTGAACACTAGCTACTTTCGTGGGCTTGCCGCATGCCGCGGCTCCGATGATACTGGGCGCGGTAGGCCGCGTTTGGAGGATGTTGCCAGTGGGTACTGGACGCCGTCTATCAAACGGTCGAGTAGCCTCGTCAGCCATTACGGTTCAACTGCATCGTCCTCCTACGACCTCTCGATCATATTCAGCTGACTGCTATAATGTTCTTGATAGGCGGCGTACCAACTGGCATTTGCCGAGCCCCGGATGACTACTGGGCTTTTGATTTTTCGTGGCACCCTCCCACGGATCTGAGCGAAAAACGACCCGGACAACGCTGCGCCCCGATATCTTGCTGTCGGAGATCCCTCCGCCCGCTGGTGAAAACGCGGGGCTTCGGAATGACGCCATGAGTTTGTCACCCCTCCCCCACCCCCCTGTCGTTTGGAATCAATGGGTTACGCACACACACATCAGTGTGTCGTAAAACCGTCATCCTGAGGGAGTTACATACTAAGCTCGACAAAACAAAGGAGTTAGGTGGGGCTTGTTGCAGACGGGGGTGCCTTTCGCGGAAAGTGGAATGCGCCTTTTGCGCGGAGCATCGCATTCCCCACTTCTCGCGCAGAAAGCGCGCGAGAAATGGGCACCCGGATCAGTCACGCGGCGGAGGCGGGCCACCCGCCGCTTCTGCTCCATGTGCGGGCCGAAATTCTGCCGGATGAACTAGCCGGCGAAGGTGGATGAGGATAACAAGCAAGTGCATGGCGCTGAGAAGAAGGATTATTCGAAGTTGGTGGAGAAGCTAGTCACGATAAAGTATTTGCTACCCCTTGACATCACTAAATAATGATAGTAAGTTGCGGAGTCGACGAAGCGACACAGTCGTGGGGTATGCGATATTGTCGTACTTACCCCATTCACATGCTTTATGGAAACGACATTGAACGTAAATGAGGTGACTTACGCCCTCTGCTGAATGCAAGAACTGTAAAGCCGTCACCACAGTAAATCTCAACCTGAACGTTCGCAAGCCGTCGACTCAAACGGTGTCGGAAGTACCGCAGGCTGACTTTGTCATGGTTACCTGGACCGCTGCTGAAACGGGAGCTATGGCCACTGTTTTTGGTGCAGGCCAATACCATTTTAACGGCGAAACAGATAATAACTTCACGCCGTTGTTGTTGCCAAACTTTCCACAAGCTTCCGGCGAGCAACGCCATGCCTATTTTTTCCAAACTACGGTAAATGGGAAGAGCGTGGTTTGCCTCAAAAGCGAGTTTCATCCAAAAGTTCAGACGGCTGCGACAACGAGGTTCTTTGAGAAGATCGTTGGTTCCGGCCCGAATCCAAGATTCAAATATGCTATTACCTCCGGGACATCGGGCGGGGTATGGAAGTCGCTTGATGTCGGTGATGTGGTTGTGACAAATAAGGCACGCTACGGTTTGACCATGCCACAGGAGAAACGGAAGCTCCTATTCAACGGGATCGCTGACATAATTGGCAGCAACCCCCCATCCGGTAACGCCACCTGGTATGACTACGTGAACCAGAAGATTCTGGCGAGCGATGCGTGTGTCAACAATGGATTGGCAGCAACAGGAGGGCGACAAGCGGCAAGTGGGAAACCAGCAATCTATTACAAGCCCTCCGGCACCAATTTGACCGACGTCATTACCAACGAACGCCTTAGCGATGACGAGTTCGGAAAAATCTCTTTCTATCGCACCGTTGGGGCGACGCTCGATGAGAACGACGCTTACGTTGCAGAAGCATTCGAAGCCATCGAGTTCACCGGCTGGGTTTCGATTCGCAATGTTTCCGATCTACCCAGCCCTAAGAACAATGATGATCAATACGAGACCTTTGGTTTTTGCTCATCTCTCAACGGCGCTTATGCGACCTGGGCCTTCATCATGGGGCATTCATGAAAGATTGTGTCCACAAATTGCGAGGCAGATTTGATCACAGCCGAAGTACCTGGCGGTGTCCCTTCCGATAACAGTCAGATGACTCTGTTCTAAGTAACAACTCGGGTGTATACTTCGCGGCAAATCCCGCGAAAGGAGTCTCCAATGAAACCCACAGCCGCAAAGAAATCTGCGCGGAACGCCGCCACTAAGATGGTGATTCTTCCAGGCAGTACTCGACACGCGGTTCCGCAGGCCAAACTACTCAAGAGATCGGATCCAAAAAGTGAGATTCGAGTAAGCATCTATGTACGGCGGAATCCAAGTCCACCGGGCCAGAGTCTGACGCCTCTCGACGATCTAAACACAAAGCTTCCCACACAGCGCCGCTACCCAAGCGAGGCCGAGTTCAACGCCAGATTCGGCGCCTCGCAGGCTGACCTGGACAAGGTTGTGGACTGGGCCGAGGCCAGCAACCTTGAGGTCCAAGACGCCAGCATCCCGATGCGCCGTGTGCTGGTCACAGGGACCATCGCCGATATCAGCAAGGCCTTCGGCGTTCAGCTCAACGAATACGAACACCCCGAGCGAGGGCGCTTCCGAGGACGCGAAGGTGCGGTGCAAATTCCTGCCGACTTGGCCGGCATTGTGACTGGCGTTTTCGGACTGGATACGCGGACCGTGGGACGGCCACGCATTCGCAGGGGAAATGTACGGCCTGCAGATGTTGACGAGTTTCTCTCCCGCGACAAAGGAAAGGGACGCGCGACGACCCGAACGCAGCTGTCGACGCCGTTCCCAGGCACTTTTTTCCCAACCCAAGTCGCGCAGTTATACGACTATCCCGCCAATTTGACTGGGGACGGGCAGAATGTCGCCATCTTTGCTTTCAACGGTACCGATCCGGACCCACGGGGGGGCTATAACTTGTCGTCGCTGCAGACTTACTTCGAAAAGGTTCTGGGAGGGAAAACCCCGGCCATCAAAGACGTGGTGGTTCAGGGTCCGGGCAATGATCCCGGCCCGGACACACGAGCCTCTGAGAAACGGGGAGACGCCACGGGTGAAGTGATGCTCGATATGTGCGTTGTCGGCTCGGTCGCGCCCGAGACGAATATTTTTATGTACTTTACCGAGTTCACCAGTCAGGGCTGGGTCGACGGCCTAACTCAGGCGATTACCGACGACAACCAGATCGATGTGATCTCAATTAGCTACGGAAACCCGGAGGATGACCCGAGCGGTGCGTGGACAGCCATGGGGGTTCAACAAGTGAACGAGGTTTTTCAGGCTGCGTCGGCCAAGGGCATCACCATTTGTTGCGCGTCGGGCGACGACGGATCCAGCGACCAGGTCCCCACTGGCGCCCATGTTGATTTTCCTTCGTCCAGTCCGTTTGTGTTGGGGGTTGGCGGCACGAAGCTGACGGCTTCCAACAGTAACCCGCCGACCATTGCTTCAGAGATTGTCTGGAATGAGATTCTTCACAGGGAAGGGGCAACGGGCGGCGGAGTCAGTGCTGTTTTCTCCAAGCCTGACTATCAGGACGTCGTGAACGTCCCACCCTCGGTCAATCCACCTCACAAAATTGGCCGTGGAGTGCCAGATGTGGCTTCTGTCGCCGATCCTCTGACCGGCGTAGTCGTCATGCATATAGACGGCAAACATCTGGAGCCGATTGGCGGCACCAGCGCAGCTGCACCGATGTGGGCCGCCCTGATCGCTCGCATCAATCAGCGACTGAAGGTCAATTGCGGCTTTGTAAACCCCGTCCTGTACGAGCGGTTTTCTCGCGGCGTCCTGCACGATATCACTGAGGGTAATAACGGAGCCTACAAGGCGGGTCCGGGCTGGGACGCCTGCACCGGTTTGGGTAGCCCGGATGGAGCGAAGCTCCTTGAAGGATTGTCGGGGGGCGGTGCGCAAGCGGGCTCGTCCGCGGCCGATTAAATCCGTTGGCCGGGGCCGTGTAACAAGAAAATCGGGATGGCGCTTTCAACAAGCGTTTTGGGTGGCCCACCTTATTCTGTTGACTTCGCCAGGACTGCGGGTGCCCTCTTTACGTCCATTGCAACAGTGGGCCCCGAGCCTGTCGAAGGGGTGGGGATCGCGGGACCCGTATCTCTTGGGGTCAGGCTTGTAAATTGGGTTCCGTGCCGCTCATCCCTTCGGCTTCGCTCGGGGCAGGCTCTTTCGCGCAAACGCGAGAGGATGGGCATCCTCCGCAGGAATGGTGTTCGACAAGAAGTAACCCGGACACGGCTGCGCCCCCGAATGTCTCGCTGGCCGAGATCCCCGTTTCACACGCTCGCTGCCGCTCACTTGCTCAGGGCAGGCCCTCCGCCGACGGCTCCGCCGCCCTCGGCTGAAAGGGAGGTTCTACCTGAAGACGCGGGCGTTCGGGATGGCGCCATGTGAGGGTTCCACCGATCATCGCGCTGGAATAACGCCGTGTGAGGGTTCCGCCGATCATCGCGTTCGAGAGGATGGGCCCCAGGCTCACCTCTTGGCGTATGCCGTGAAAATATAGTCCTTTGACGCGCCAGTTCGTGGCATGCGGCGCCGCACTTGGCGTCGTGCCCCACCGGAGGGTGACTACATCGGACTGTAGATCCCGACGCCACACACATCGGTGCCGACTCGGGCGAAGAACGTCATCTTTACTTCCATCGCGTGCGTAGCAGGATTGAGCCAGCGGTAGCGCACCGTACCCTCGCCAGCGGCGGAGGTAGCTTCCCACGCGGCCTCGGCCACACCCTTACCATCCAAATCCTTCATCAGGTCGCCCCGAGTGCCGACATGGTCTGCAAATCCGCCGTTCGCCACAACGATATGCTCGGAGCTGATACAAACCACGTATAGATCGCGGTCACTAAACGGCGGCTTTTTCGCCGTGAAGTCGGCCAGCGCCTGTTTTCGCCCCACGCCCTTATAATGCGCGATCGCCTGCTGCAACATGACCTTGGCCTCCGCGGGAGTCCCACGGTCCGCTGCGAACAACGCAACACCGGACACCAGCAATGCCACCAAAGCCATGAGTGTCGCTACGAGGGCAATTCGCCTTATGCCATTGTGCTGAGGATTGTCCCGCATTAGGTCTATTTAATATGTTAAACGGGTTTAACGCAGGTGACTGAGGTGCTAACCCCTCAGGGGAACAGTCTTTGGGGGCCTGCTCAGGATTGTGGTGGTTGGGGAGCTTGTTCAGGGGGACTGGCCCGTCCTTCCCTGATTCCTGGAATGGGGTTGGGCCGGTCCCCTACCGATGAATTTCATTTCAACCTCTTTCGGCGGACATTTTTTCGGGACGTGAGTTCGTCTTTTACGCGACCCTCTTGGGCAAGGTCACGCAGTCGTTCGAGGGCAGCGGACCAATATTGCTCGTACTTCGCAATCCACGGTGCCAGTCCGGCTGCGAGGACATCCGGCTCGAGCCGATAAATCTGCTGTCGACCCCGACGGGTTGCCGACACCACACCCCCCGCCCGGAGGCCCATTAGGTGTTTGGAGATGCCCGATGCCACCAGGTCGGGGAACTCTGAGGCAAGTTGACCGACGCTCAAGGGGCCCCGTTCGGCCAGCAGATCGAGGATGAGCCGGCGGGTTGGGTCAGCCAGAATCCGGAACAGACCATCGCTATTGCTGGACATCACCTGCATTGCTGGGCATCACCTGCGCTCACCAAATCGGCCAACCGTTCGAGAATCTGGTGCGCGTCAGCACCGCGTTCATAATCCTGCACCGTCTCAGCCCAGTCCGAACGGCCTATGTTTTCGAATCCGTCGTGAATGAGGGTGACTCGCGTGCCGGCAGCACTTGGAGCCAACGTGATGACTAACCGCGCCGGATGCGCCCACCCACTGCCTTCCTCGAACCAGGAGAGAATCAGACTCTTCTCAGGCCGCAGCTCCAGCACGGTGCCAGTGACCCATGTCTTATGATCGGGTCCGAGAAAGCGATATGCGCCGCCGACACGCAGATCGATCTCAATGTTGGAGCTGATCCAGTATCGCAGTGCTTCCTGAGTTGCCAACCAGAACCAGACGGCGCTCGGTTGAGCCTGAATTTCAATCGACCGGACGACTTGCGGCATAGAAGCCCTCCAAATATATTACCCTTCGGTAATGTATTACTGTATAGTAATGTTTTGGTGGCTGTCAACCTGTATTTTGGGGCGAGGGGCTCGGCAAATCTGAGTGGGGTTAATATGATCCGCCAAATGACGAGCGCCGTTTGGCCGCGGCGGCTGATTTTCCTCTCGTCGCCGATATGGGGCCTGATCACACGGCTGTTTCGCCGCCGTTTCCTAGCTCTACGGTAAACCCGCTTGCCCTTTGTTTCTCCGAGATTGCAGGGACAGGCTTGTGCCGCGTGGCTCATCGCAGAACGATATTAGAAGTCATCCGCGAAACCTGAGCTGTTTCGTTCCTCAACATCTATTGATCGGGATTGGCTTGCGACTCCCGTCTAGGTAGAATAGCCAGTCTCAAAAAACTCTTACCTATTTCGCGAATCGATGGCCTGTCCTTATTTTTTGCCGATAGAAAAGCTTGAGGGAGCCTGGCCTCACCCGCATCGTCTTCCCCTGGGATGCGGATGGAAAGGCCAGTGCACCGCCCCCGGTCACGAGGGCGAAGTTCCCTCCGGGGAAGAATTGCGCGAGTTTTGCAATCTCGGTTATGCGCACGGCTGCGCTCGTTTTCCCCATGATCGCACATGGGACTCCGTACGCTTCGGCGCGCGAATCCTCGGCAAGAATGGAGATGGCGCCGCAGACTCGAACGGCAGCGAGAACACTTTTGCCTCCGGACGCATTCAGATTCGCTACATCTGCGAACACGACCATCGTCCCGCCGCGCAAGGAACGCTCGTCTTCGATGCGCAATCAAAATGCGACCAGGCTCATCCTGATCCTCGCCTGCAAAGGATGGCGGAGTGTTTTCTCCAGTCTTACCTGGACAAAATGAAACGAGGAGAAGCTGAACCAGCGATCGCGTAGGACTGAAAGGCTGCAATGAACGAAGAACTGCTCGTACCCCGTCCGGTCAGAGACTCGCAATCCGAGATGGCCGAGATTGTTCTGCCGAACGATGCCAACCCGCTGGGCGCTCTGCTTGGTGGCCGGCTGATGCACTGGATCGATTTGGCCGGTGCAATGGCGGCGCATCGGCACTCGCGCAGCTATGCGGTTACAGCTTCTGTCGACCATATCGACTTCCTTGTGCCCGTGCGCGTTGGCGACCTCGTGATCCTGAAATCTTCCGTGAATCGGGTCTTTCGAACTTCGATGGAAGTGGGCGTGAAGGTGTTTGTCGAGAACTATATTGCCGATACCGTGCAGCACGTTGCCTCGGCTCATCTAACGTTTGTGGCCATTGACGCACGCGGTAATCGTGTCGAAGTTGCGCCCGTGATTCCTGAGACCGAGGAGCAACAGCGCCGCTATGATGACGCCGGCCGCCGACACGAAAACCGCCGCCGCGAACTAGAGCGCCGAAAAAAAGCGGGAGCATAGGGCTTCACCCTGTGATCCTCTGTGCCCCCTGTGTTTAAGCGTTGATCGGGGAGCTGCTTCGCTCCGCCTCGCGCGGTCAGCATGTGGCGCCGTGACTGACACCTGCGAAATGTGAGGGATCGCGCAATCCGCAACGTTCTTCACCATGGGTAACGCCTGTATAATCGATAGTGTTCAAGCAGTGGACTCAAGGAGCATCGCTTTGTCCGCACACATGCCTCATCCCGGCCAGCCCGCGCCCGCGCCGCAGCCACTGCCCGGAGTCGATGCCATCATCGCTGTCGGGTCCGGCAAAGGCGGCGTCGGCAAAACTACGCTGTCGGTCAATCTCGCGGTCGCTTTAGCTAAGCTGGGATACAAAGTTGGTCTGCTCGACGCTGACGTCTACGGCCCCAACGTTCCTCTTATGCTGGGTGTGAACGGGCAGCCGCGCATGGTCGGTGAAAACCGCATCGAACCTCTCGAAGCTTTCGGCCTGAAAGTAATTTCTGTAGGGTTTCTGAATCCGGGCGATAAGCCCATCATCTGGCGCGGCCCCATGCTGCATCAGATCGTGAAGCAGTTTCTCGGCCTGGTCGAGTGGGGACATCTCGACTACATGGTGGTTGATCTTCCGCCCGGCACCGGCGATGTTGCGCTGTCTCTCGTGCAGTCGGTTCCTCTCACAGGCGCGGTTGTGGTTTCGACTCCGTCTGACGTCTCTTTGCAAGATGCCCGCAAAGCGATTGAGATGTTCCGCCAGATGAAGGTCGACCTGGTCGGCGTGGTCGAGAATATGAGTTATTTCGTCTGTCCGCATTGCAATCACGAGATCGATATCTTCTCCCGCGGCGGCGCGGAAAAGATGGCGCAGCATTTCGGCGTGCCATTCCTCGGCAGCATTGAGCTTGATCCTGAAGTCCGCAAATCGGGCGACGGCGGCAAGCCGGTCGTGCTCGAAGGCGAAAGCTCACCCCATGCTAAATCGATTTACGAATTCGCAAAGAAAGTCACGGCGCGGGTGGGAGAAATAAAAGCCGGCGAAGGCGCCAGCGTGATTCAGATTCAGTAGTTAGGCGGCTAACCACGGAGGGCACGGAGTCACACAGGGTAATGCAGTTTGCCTTGATACTCTAGGCCTTCCGTGGTTCACTTTTTTGGGTTTTTGTGAATCGCGACAGGCGCCAGCATGAGCGGGGTTCTTCGCTCTTCAAGATCAACTGCGTCATCATCTCCCCGATCGCCGGCCCATGCTTGAATCCATGCCCCGAGCCGCCGCCCAATAACCAGACATTCTCGTCATGCGGATGCCGATCGACAACGAATTGCGAGTCTGCAGTCTGTTCATACTGGCAAACTCGTGACTCAATCAGCGGCGCATTTTTCATCGCGGGAAAACGATAAGCGAGGTATTCGCGCACACGCTTCAGCGTGGCCAAACTGACAACCCGTTCACCATTAGTCGGATCAAAATCTCGGCCTCGCGTATCATCAGCCACCTTAAAACCGCGCCGGTCGCTGCCTGGGATTCCATAGAAAAACCTGGGTCCATGATCTCCCCAAACGGGAAGCGAGGCTTCGCAAAACCGTGAGTCGCCGGCAGGTGTACCGAAGAAAAAAACCTCCTGCTTAGTCGCGCGAATCACTTTGCCCAGAGTTTCGGGGAACAATTTCCCCAACCATGGCCCACAGGCAAAGAGGAAAATGTCCGCCTTTATCCGAGATCCGTCAGAAAGCCGCAGCTCACGCAGTGGCGGTTCGTCTAGTCCATCCGGTAGCACGGCAAGTTGACGATACTCACCGCCCGCCGCCACAAATGCCTCCACCACGGCCTGGCAACTGGCCCGGGCATCAAGATATCCGCACTCTGATTCAAGAATTCCCCAGCGAACATCATCGAAATTCACCTGCGGCCAGCGCTTTTTCATTTGGGCTGTCGAAAGTTCCTCAAATTTGATCTTGTGCTGTCGCAGCGCGTCGATCGAACCGCGCTCGTAGTTGTCATCTCGGCTGCTGACCATCCACAGGACACCGGTTCTATGCAAAAACTGCCGCTTCCATCGCCGTTCGTATTTTGCCCAAAGTCTAAGCGCACGCGTAGCCAGCTCCGTATAAGGCTGGTCGGGACCATAAGTTCCCCGCATGATCCGCGTCTCGCCGCCGGAGGACGCTCGCGAGTTCCCCGGTCCCCAAGCATCGAGCAAGGTGACGCGTGCTTCGCGTTCGAGCAGATGAAGGGCCGTCCAGCCACCGAAGGCACCGGCGCCGACGACGGCGATGTGGGGTTTGGATTTCAGGCCTGGTTATCCAGTTTCAGTCTTGAGATATGTGGAGCAGATTAGCACGGGCGGCGCCGTCCGGAGGTTGTTACGAGCGCAATCGCCCTGATTACAACAGTTACCTTTCAAGGGAGCGCTGACAGTGCGAACGTAAGGCCAGTGCGCCAAAATATGGCAGCATCTACATCCTGAAGATGTCGATTGGATTCTTGCGGCGAAAAAATGCTTGTACGCGGTCTCCATTTCCTAAGCTGGTTCCTGACTTCGTCAGCGGCGGTTATCGTTTTCATCGATATGCCATATGTCTTACTGGAGCACTGGCACATGCTCCCGGACTGGCTAGATTCCCCGCTTATCTATCTAACGTTCCCTATTGTGATTGCATGGATGTACGCGGGATTTGCCATACTCGTGTGCGTCGTAATTTGCGAGAGTTTCGTGGTTGATCTGAAGACCGCCTCGCGGAGAACCAAAATTGCAGCGGGAGCGAGAATCGGTCTTTGTTTGCTGGCGTTTTTATTCATAACGATTGGCAATCGGATGAATCTTCATTGATGGGTTCCGAGCAGCAGGAGCACAGAGAGCGTTCGCAAGGAGAATCGCCGCGAAACTATCATCCATAAGAGAATCCGGGAGTCGCTTACCGCAAATTGGCGAAAAATCGGCATCGCACTCATTGCAACGCGACATTGCATCCGATATGGGAGCCACTCACCTCTTCGGCTCCCATCCCTCGGGCAGCATATCGAAGGCCAGCGTGTCGCGGTAGGCGAAGTCATTGCCCTCCATCACGGCCACGGGCGTGAGCATGTGCCAGACGCGATCGTCGTCGAAGACGTAGCACTCGCCCAACTCGTGCATCGTGAAGCGATCAAGTTCCTGCTTGCCGTTGTCGGTAATCACAACTTCGCCGCCCTGCGCACCGCATCGCGACAGCAGATGAGTCGCGATATATTTTTCCCCGTCTTTATGCAGGCCAGGCGGGCTGGTGTCACATGGCCGGCCGGGCGTTGCCGTAAATCGGATCACGTGCAGATTCACCAGATACTTCGTCTCGACTTTCGAAAGCGGCAGGTAGCGCAGATGATAGGCAATCAGCTTGCGAACGCCTGGGCTGTCGACGATGTCCAGCGGCAACGGAGCGTACTCTCGCGGCTTTCCGCCGAGCGTCGTATTGTACTTTTCGAGCTGAACGTAAGGAGTGCTCTCCTCGATTGGCCAAACGTTTACGCCGCCGTCGACAATTTCCGCCCGCAGGCGATTCAACGACCGGTACCGGTCTCCGCCTTCGTAGTACTTATCTCGCGAAACCGACCACGCCGCAGCCGCCAGCACGTGCAGAGTGCGCGCGACATCCACATCGATTGGCAATGCCTGGCGGGTGAATCCGCGCGCCAGAAGATCGTTTCGCGCGCGAGTATTCATTTCGGTCGGAATGAAAGCATCTGGGTCCTGCATTTTCATAGAAAGACTGAAATGATTGTACTGGCGATTTCGCGCACGAAGGTTATTTCGTGGGGGAGATCCTTCGCCCGCTGTTGAAAACGCGGGGCTTCAGGATGACGTCGGAGCGGGTGTCGAATGACTCGGGTCAAATTCATCCACTGATGACCATTTGGTGTTCTTGACAGGACTCCGTCCCGTTCCTAGAATCCAAGCAGGGTGCGGTGTCGGCATCGTAGGCTAAGTTTTTGCATCT
>JASIEN010000317.1 GCA_030045935.1 Candidatus Sulfotelmatobacter sp. | reverse complement strand
TCAGACCTGGTCTTGCACCGCCGTCGCTGACCATTCCGCGACTCAATCGCCCACCCCTGCTGGAAGACTTCCTCAGCATGAAACCCTTGGGCGAGATTGCCCAGCAGATGGCCGTGGTCACAGGATTCGTGCAGCGCGCGCCCCACAATGGAGAACCGGTCTCGGAGGAAACTTGGGCCTACCTGGGCTATGACCGGAAAAATCTGTATGTCGTATTCGTCTGTTTCGATGATCCCAAGAAAGTGCGGGCGCGAATGTCGCGCCGCGAGGACATCTACGACGATGATCAGGTTGAGATCATGCTCGACACGTTTCACGACCGTCGCCGTGCCTACGCCTTCCAAACCACACCTCTCGGCGTGCAATGGGACGCAATTTGGACGGAAGCCTCGCGGGCGGAAGTTGGAGGCAACTTCGATACCTCATTCGACACGGTATGGAGCACGCGCGGCAAAATTACCACTCGCGGGTTCGTCGTCTGGATGTCCATTCCCTTCAAGAGCCTGCGCTTCCCCGCAACCAAGGTGCAGGAATGGGGAGTGATTCTTTACCGCGGCATTTATCGCAACAGCGAAGATTCGTTCTGGCCCTGGATCAACCGTAAGATCGAAGGCCGTCTGGGCCAGGCCGCAACTCTCTACGGTCTCGAAGGAATCTCTCCCGGCCGCGACATCGAGATGATCCCTTACGGCGTGGCCCGCGGCTTCCGCGGACTCGATCAGCGCGACCCCTACAATCCCTTCTTTCAGAATGCTGATGTCCAAGGCAGCACGGGCATGGACTCCAAGTTCGTCATCCAGGATCATTTCGTGCTCGACCTGACCGCCAATCCCGATTTCAGCCAAGTCGAGTCCGAAGACCCGCAAATCACCGTCAATCAGCGCTTCGAAGTCTATTTTCCCGAAAAGCGGCCGTTCTTTCTGGAAAACGAAGATTACTTCCGCACGCCCTTCGATCTTTTCTTCACACGCAACATCCAGGATCCGTCGGCCGGCGTCCGGCTGACAGGCAAGCAAGGCCCCTATTCGCTGGGAATCATCTCAACCGATGATCGTGCTCCAGGACTCGCCGTTCCTCAAGTGTGCCCTCCGACTTCGCTGATCTGCGCTGACAATCTCTACGGCACGCGCTCATACTTCACCATTGCGCGCCTGAATCGCGACCTGTTCAAGCAGTCGAGCGTGGGTGTGATTTATTCCGACTGGGAATGCCCGACCACCGGCGAGTTCAATCGCGTGGGCGGTGCCGACGCTCGCGCGAAAATCGGAAAAACCTGGACGCTCGAAGGCCAGGCAGTCACGAGCTCGAGCAAGCTGTTCGGTTTAAACGCCTACCTGACCGGCAACCTGCAGACTACTTGCGAAGATAACCTGTTTCCCTTCAGCTCCGGAAACGCGGGCAACGGTACCTACTTCGCCGGCCCGGCAGACAGAATCAACCTTCTCCGCAACGGTATCCATCTTATCTACGTTGGCTCTTACCAGGATGTCAGCCCCGGTTTTGTGACCGTGCCTGGATTTGTCAACCGCGTCGACATTCGCGACAGCGAGCAGCATGCCGCTTACTACTTTCGACCTAAGAAAGGCTGGGTGACTGCCTGGGGACCCGGCTTTTACGATCACAATGTGTGGGACCACGAAGGAACACGCCTAGACACAGACTACGAGCCTTATCTGAACATCGCCGGGCGAGGCCGAACCTTGATTCAGATTGCGCCCTACGAGGAGAAGCGGGAAAGGCTGCGGCCGCAGGATTTCGCATTTATTTATCTTCCAGGCATCACCAAAAACTACGATTATCACGAGCACCGCAGCGGGGCGAAGTTTACCACCGGTTTCCTTCCGAAAGCTACCCTTGGAGCCAGCTATTTCTGGGGAGATGGCGGCAATTTCGTCCCTGCCGCAACCGACGTCCCGCAGGCTCTTCTGTCGCACCTCGAAACCGGTAACATTTCCCTTACGTTCCGGCCTATGAAACCGCTGAAGATCGAGAACACTTATCTTTTCGAACGCCTGCGGGCGACCGACAACGAATACCGTTTTGCTCTTGAGCAATTGCCAGCGGGAACCACGCTGGGCAGGGGAATTTTCAACAATCACATCGTGCGCAGCCAGTGGAACTGGCAGTTCACTCCCGAGCTCTCATTGCGGCTGATTCTGCAATACAACGCGGTTCTCGCCAACACTCCTGGAAATACCTACACCTGCTCGTTTGACGATGCGCTCGTATTGTGCCCATATACGTATCTGCCTACACAAAAGGAATTTAAT
This sequence comes from Candidatus Sulfotelmatobacter sp., assembly GCA_030045935.1. Classification (GTDB taxonomy): domain Bacteria; phylum Acidobacteriota; class Terriglobia; order Terriglobales; family Acidobacteriaceae; genus Sulfotelmatobacter. The sequence goes on along the minus strand of JASIEN010000317.1, from coordinate 230 downwards.
GCCGATTTTCTGCTGACGTATCTTGTGCATCCGGGGACGGCAATCTATATCGGCTATAACAGCGACCTGCAAAATCTCGATCACGAACTTACACCGGGACCGCCCCCGCCAGCTGGTCTGTACAGCTCGAAGGGTTTCATCAACGACAGCCGCCAGTTCTTCGTGAAGGTGTCGTATTTGTTTCGGTTCTGAGATAGCCACTCCTTCGATGTCATTCCGAGCAAGCGCTT
>JASIEN010000316.1 GCA_030045935.1 Candidatus Sulfotelmatobacter sp. | reverse complement strand
GCTGTCGGGATTTTCAGCCGCCCAGACCTGTAGTGAGAAAAAGGAGGTCGCGGCTATGGTGCTGGCCAACGCCATCAGTGCGATTTGCAGGCGCTTTCGCATTACCGGGATCCACATGGCGAAGGCAGGCTTCACCCTCGCTTTCTGCTACCCGGAACCTGACGGAGAATCGTTGAACCAGAGTGCCACAATTATAGGCGGCGGAGGGGGCCAGAACAAGTTTTCTGATGGTCATAGAACCACCGGAGTAACAAAGAGTAACCTGTTGAAAGCACGAGATTTAGCTAAACACGGAAAGAACGGCAGCGGCTATCTCCTAGAGGCACGCAAAGGCCGCGCGCAGGCATGAATAAAGCACGCTCCCAGAGGGAAGGCGGATTACCCAATGTATTACCATCCAACCAATGCCCTTACGACTGCGCCCCTGGTTGAGCGATCCTCTGCTGCTTCTCTGCCTCACAGCTGGCTTGTTTGCGTTCGTCGTGCAATCGGGGGAACTGGGCACGGCCGACACCACTTTTCGCTTGCAGACTACGCACTGGCTCTGGACTTCCGACCCTCAGGTTCTGCCCAATGATTATCCCGAGTTCGGCATCCGTGGCCGCGGCAGTCATATTTATAGCTGGTATGGCATTGGCCAATCGCTGCTGATGCTGCCCGCAGACGTCGTTGGCACCTGGATTGCACACTGGTCGATTTTTTCCGAATATCAAGATGATCCCGCCGTTCGCAGCATCGTGGTCAGCTACAGCACGAACATCCTGGTGAATGTACTGACAGCGCTGATTGCTTTTCGCCTCCTGCGCCAATTTTGCTTCTGCGTTCGCGAATCTGTGCTCGGCGTTCTCGCGCTCATGTTCTGCACTACGCATTTGCACTACACGCAGAACATGATGGAGAACAACTACATCATGCTTCTCACGCTCGCCGGATTCTCGTTCCAATACGAGTGGTTGCGGACTGGCAGCAAGCGCGCGCTTTTTTGGGGCAGCGCTGCGCTCGGTCTGAACCTGCTGACTCGTCTGACTACCGGCCTCGATCTCATGGCTGTAGGAGTTTTTCTTCTGCTCATACTTTGGTTCGAAAACGTGCGCGGACATGAGTTGCCGAAAAAGTTTCTGGAATACTGCAAGATCGCGGCGCCGGTATACGCGTTTTTCTTGCTGATCGACAGGCTTTACGAGTTCTATCGCTTCGGCTCATTCACCAACACGTACGTTCCGCTGTTCGCGAAAGAACAGCGAGCTTTGCATCCAGATCTGCCTCCGAATTTCCCCTGGAGCACGCCCTTTCTCCATGGTTTCCTCGGCCCATTGTTCAAACCGGAGAAATCAATCTTCCTGTTCGATCCGCTGCTGATACTGGCCTTGGTGCTGTTGCTCGTGCTCTGGAAGAATCTGGCGTCAGACGTGCGGGCGTACAGCGTCGCCTCGCTATTCCTTTTGCTTGCCTACATTAGTTTCTACGCCCGCTATACGTACTGGGCCGGCGACTTCGCCTGGGGCGATCGCTATGTCTCGACAGCGGTCGAATTCACAACGTTGTTGGCCGTTCCGCTGCTGCTGCGACATCGACAGAGTTTGAACCCATGGCTTTGGAGCGGAGGAATTGCAATTGTCTTTATCAGTCTGATCATCCAGCTCGCTTCCCTCGCCTTCTGGTTGCCGCTGGAAATTTATCAGATGGAAACTCTGGGCCACCCCACATTCGTGATTGCTCTGCGATTCGAAAACATCGCGGCGTTTGCGCTTGGCAAAATGCAGGTTTGGGGATTGAACACCGATGCCATGAACTGGGACCGCTGGGACTACGTTCACATCACCACCTGGAATTTTCTGCCGTTCCTGCTGAGAAGAGTCGGTGTTGCGCCGAGATGGGTGGTGAATGTCGTGTTTACCGTGTGGGCCGCAGCGCTTGTCGCACTGGGACTGACCTTGTTTCGATTACGAGTAATTCTGGTAAAACTCGCTTCCGAGGCCCCCCGGCGGGTGTAAAATCGTGCCGATTTTCTCTGCATCAACGAAAATGCCGGCAAAGCAGATTTCACTGCACGTCAACGGCAAGCCCAGGCGGATATCGGTTGACGATCCCGACATGCCGCTGCTCTACGCTTTGCGCAACGACCTCGGCCTGCACGGTCCGCGCTTTGGCTGTGGCCTCGGACAGTGCGGAGCTTGCACCGTGCACGTCGATGGGTCCGCCGTCCGCTCCTGCATCACGCCGCTTTCATCTGTCGGCAAAAGGAAGATCGTAACGCTTGAAGGGCTTAGCTCATCTGGCAAGCTTGCTCCTATACAACAAGCCTTCATCACCGAACAGGCAGCGCAGTGCGGTTACTGCATCAACGGCATGATCATGCAGGCGGCAGCCTTTCTCTCTCACAACAAAAACCCCAATGAAGATCAGATCAAGCAGGCGCTTGCCGACAACCTGTGCCGCTGCGGAACTCACCTGCGCATTGTGCGCGCCGTCGCGCGCGCCGCCTCGACCTCGACCTGACTCGAC
>JASIEN010000315.1 GCA_030045935.1 Candidatus Sulfotelmatobacter sp. | reverse complement strand
CTCTTCGCGATGCACCAGACGTTTCTCCTGGAACTCTCCGGTGTCCGTGTTCACCGAAGCTATTTGTTGAAACTCGGGGTGAAAATCCACTCCTATAATGATCATTGTTCGGCTCCTTTCTCCCGAGCCTTGTTGGTTGGATTCAGCACCACCAACTCTACTTGGGAATCGGAGCCGACATTGTCATGGAATCAATAGCACGCTTTGAGTTGCAAAGTGCATTTTGAGCGCGTAATTGCGATGTTACGACAGCGATGCACCCCGTCAAGAAGCTTGGGGCATTATTGCTTATCTTCTGAGCCAGTGAGCGGCGGGAAAACAGTATTCAGTTTCTGTTGGGCTGGATTGCCGTCAATCTTCGTTTTCCACTGATCGATCTCATCGGCGATTTTTCGAAGGGCTTCGCTGGCTGTTTTCACCGCGCTCGAACCGTTGATCAAGCCGTTGAAACGTAATTCGAGATCAGCATCCACTGCCACCCTGCCTGACCAATATTGCCACAGTAACGCCTGCGCCATCGCCGATTCGTCCTTTTCGAGCACCAGGCGAGGTTGGTAATGGTACTCACTCTGCTTCCTCTCGTCCTCGGCTTTGCGTCGTTCTACCTCATTAAACAGCACAAGGAGGGTCGATCCATCCGGTTTTTCCTGGCTAATTCTATCGGCCCAGTAGTGGACGCCCGCAGCCAAACCATCGCGGTGAGCTTTCATGCCTCGCACCACTGCATCCTCGCCCTCAAAACTTCCGTCTGAAAAGATAACTGCGGTGAGCTCGTTCTCGCAGACGCGTTTCTGCTGGGACGTGAACAGAGAAGTTCTCCAGCATTCTCCCGTCTTGAGAGCTCCGCCGCTCGCCAGCCGTCCATCAGCGCACCGCATGTCGCTGCTAACTCCACTAAGAAAAGGACTGCCAAGAATGTCATGGCTCGCATAGCCCGCAGTACTGGTACCGTTCGCCTCCCGGGGGCAGGATTGGGATGCAGCAAAGGCGTCAATGGACTTCGCTGAATCGTTCACAAGAATTAATTGCTCGTTAGGTGTGCGGTCGTCCGATTCCAAATGGTAGCTGGAGCTCTGTGCTGATAACGGCAGCCGTCCCAAGATGAAGGGAAAGCAGAACAGAACCACGCGTGCCCATAGCATTGACATGCGGCCCTCCTCAGAGTGCCTTGCGTAGACGTAGTATCCGCCCTTCGCCAACTTCCGGCAACACAGATTCATCACGCTAATCCCGGCCCGTTGGATGGTTGACGAAATCAGGCACTCTAAACCTCGCCCGGTCATTTTGAGATGGGATGAGAAGGTCGATCCCCGATCACGGATGGCATTAAGCTACCAGTGATCCACGCACTCGACGGGTGCAATCACAATAGATAAGGAGATCGACCCTTGAAGAAGAATAGCAAGTCTCCCATGAAGAAGGAACAGAAAGCGAAGCGGGCGAAAGCTCAGCGCCCCGTGCAGCGAGAACCCACGGAAGTACTGGCGGAGCTGGTGGAGAAACTGCGAGGAAAGCTGGAGGTGAAGGCGACGTCGGCGCGCCCAGCAGAAGCGGGTCCGCGAGCGGAGCTGAGTCCGAATCTGGATCGGCTGACGGTGGGAGTGGATTTGGGAGACCAATGGAGTCACTACTGCATTTTGGGTTTGCAGGGGGAGACGCTAAGCGAAGGGCAACTACGGACGAGGGAGGCGGAAGTGGCGGAGTTTTTCCAGGCCTTACCGCCGGCGCGGGTGGTGATGGAAGTGGGGACGCACTCTCCTTGGATGCAGGAAATCATCGCGGGTGAGGGACACGAGGTGGTGGTGGCCAACCCGCGGCTGATGGAGGGGTCGAAACGGCGTAAGCGCAAGAATGATCGGATCGATGCCAAGAAGTTGGCCCGGCTGGGGCGGGTGGATCCCCAGTCGTTGTATCCGATCCGACACCGCAGTCGAGAGGTGCGGCAGGACTTGGTGGTGCTGCGAGCGCGGGAGGCGTTGGTGGCAGCCCGGACCGAGCTGATTAACGCCACACGAGGTTTGGTGAAAAGCATGGGCACACGGTTACCCCCGTGTTCGAGCCCGAGCTTCGGGAAAAAGGTAAAGGATGCGATACCGGAAAAGGTACGGGAAGCCCTGCTGCCGTTGGTGCAATTAACCAGTGCACTGAGTGATTGCATTCAAAGCTATGACCAGAAGATAGAAAAGCTGGGCAGCGAGAAGTACGGGCACACGAAGTTATTGCGCCAGGTGAAAGGGGTGGGTCCGATCACCGCGCTGGCCTACGTCCTGACCTTAGAGAATCCGGAGCTTTTCGCCAAGAGCCGAGATGTGGGGCCCTATTTGGGATTAGTGCCGAAGCAGGAAGACTCCGGGGAGAGCCAGCCGCAATTGGGAATCAGCAAAACCGGAGACCCGATGGTGCGCAAGCTGTTGGTGCAGAGTGCGCAGTATATCTTGGGACCGTTTGGACCGGACACCGACCTACGACGTTACGGGCTGCGACTGTGCGAGCGTGGAGGAAAGAACGCAAAGAAGAGAGCGGCGGTAGGGGTAGCGCGGAAGCTGGCGGTCTTGCTGCATCGACTTTGGGTGAGTGGCGAGGTCTATGAGCCGGTGGGCTACGCCTCCTCGAGGGCGATCGTACAACCGGCGGCTGCGTAGACGGGAACGGACAGGACAAGCGGGAGGCGAAGACAAGGAGCCATGAGTTGAGGACGCGAAAATCCATCGATCGCCAGAAAAGTTTGCAGGCAATGACATCCACCGCCTTGTTCGGGAGACTGCGTCATTTCACTTGGTCAAGAAGACCGCTTTTGAGATAGCAGCTCCCTGACAACCCAGGTTCGTCGCTGCGGTGATGGACCTGGGCTTTAAATCGAACCCCAACATGCACCGAGGCCCTGAAGTGGCCCATTCAGAGTGCGGATAGAAGCAAGGCAAATGTGGGTGGCGCCGGCAGGTTTTTTGGGGAACGCTTGAGAAACGCGAATCAACTTTATCTTCTGTGGACTGCGATACCCGAAGTCTAAGGAGATTGGGTGGGGACCTGTTGCTCGTCCAGCAAAGACAAAACCCCAAACCCATCAATTAAGGAACGAAGCTCAGCTGAACTGCGTTTCGCTTCGTTCGTCGCTCGATGATGAAGTGGCGTGGAGACCTGTCAAGGGTCAAGATGAACGCCAACGAACGGCGCCCTT
>JASIEN010000314.1 GCA_030045935.1 Candidatus Sulfotelmatobacter sp. | reverse complement strand
CCCACGCAATCGGGGCGGACGGGCGAGATCCCGACCAGTCCGAGCGTGCTGATGATGGGAAAAAGCTGGTCGCGCTGTGCGCGGCGGAATTTTTCCGCGGCCTGCTGAGTGTAAGTGAGCGACTGAAGATCAGGACGCTGCTGCAACGCGGTACTGATCAAGCCCTCCACGTCAACCGGAGGAGCGGGAGGCTGCGGCTCATCCTCAACGAGTTCGAAGGTCATTTGCTGGTCGAAGCCGAGAACCGCGGTTAGCGTCGCCACAGTGGAATCCACATTGTTTTGCGCGTCGAGCAGCAGCAGTTTGGCTTGCGAGAGATTGACATTGGCGAAAGCCAGGTCGAGCGTGGACTTCAGTTTGTTTTTCGTGAGCTCATCAATCTGGTGTTGCACGGACTGGCGGGTATCGACCGTTTGTTGCGCAACCTTCAACAGTGCCTGCGCCTGCAGCGCGTTGTAGAAGGCCTGATCAGTTGCCAGAACGATATCTTCTTCTGTGGCCATGGCGGTGGCGTTCTGGGCTTTTTCCGTGAGCCGGGATGAGGCGACGAGGTTGGTCGTGCGGCCAAAATCGGTGATGAGCTGGCTGAAGTTGAATCCGGCGCCGGCGTGATCGAGCAGCCGCGAGGCAGTGATGTAGCCAGCGGTGATGCGGCTGCCTTCGTTGGCGTCGACGGCGGTGATGGCGCCGTTGAATGTGGGCAATTCAGTGGCGCGGCTTTCACGATAGACCTGGTGCTGCGCCAGAGCTAGCAGCTTACCAACGCTGATACGGGGGTTGTTTTTGATGGCTAGCTGCTCGGCCTGGAGGCGGTTCAGGCGCAGCGGTCCATTGGAAGGCTGAACCGGCGAGGCTGATTGCGGGCCGGTCATCGGCTGGCCGCCAGCAAAAGCGACAGTGAGCGTGGCCCAGGCAGGGATTTGCGGTTGCGGAGCAGACGGCAGGCTCGCCTGCGCGTGGCCGTAATTCGGAAAGATTGGAAACAATAATAACAATAATAAAGATAAGTAACGGGTTGTTCTCGTCATCGTGTTGCCTTTCGAGAAGTTGTGGAGGCGCCGTTGTCGCTGCACAATTTGAGCTACCGTGCCCCCTCCGATGACGACCCGTGCGCAGGCTCCTGCTTCTTTTTGCCGTAAACCAACAGATACGCCGCCGGCACGATGAAGATGGTGAGAACCACGGAAGAGGTCAATCCTCCGATGATGGCTTTGGCCATAGGAGCGTATTGCTCGGCGCCGGTTCCCAGTTTCAATGCCAGCGGGATCATGCCGATAATCGTCGCCAGGGAGGTCATCAGAATTGGACGGAGACGCACGCGGCAGGCAGTGATTACCGCATCCTTTGGCGTCAGCCCTTGTTTTTCCAGGTTGTGAGCGAAGTCGACGATCAGAATGCTGTTCGAATCTGCGATGCCCACCAGCATCAGCACTCCCATCAGCGACATCACGTTCAACGTTGCCCCAGTAAGTGGAAGAATGATCAGCACGCCAACGAAACCCATCGGAATGGCCAGCATGATCAGAAATGGATCAATGAACGATTTGAACTGAGCAGTCAGAATCAGGAAGAGCAGAATAAAGGAGATGATGAAGCCGAGGCCAAAGCTCTTGAACGAGGCATCCATGCCCTGCACCAGGCCGCGCAGGTTGACGCGGACGTTGGCCGGTATGTCCTTCTTTTCCTTCGCAACGATGTTGCGAATGGCGGTGGCTACGCGCTGCAGGTCTTCGCCTGTGGGCGTGACGTAGATATCGATGATGCGCTGAATCTGATAGTGATCGACTTCGGTCGAAGTCTCGATCGGCTTCACGTCCACGACATTATTAAGGACGGTGGTGGGCCGGCCCTGTTCCGAGCACATCCACGAAGGCGGCCCGCTGCCTGGTTTCCATTCACCGGCGATGCCGCAGTGCAGTCCGGCGAGGCCATTCGAGTTTCCACCAGGATCGCGCAGGGGAATCTGGCCGAGGTCGGCCATATTGTGAATGGCAGGCTGGCCGTGCTCGAAGTATTGCACGGTAAGGTAATAATCGTTGCCGGTTTTGCGATCGACCCAGTAATTGGGTGCGATTTGGTAATTCGAATTCAGAGCCGTGATGACGTTGTCGATGACATCTTCCTGGCTGAGTCCAAGTTCGCCCGCATGTACGCGGTCGACATCGAAGCGCAACGCGGGATAGTTCATATCCTGCGGAATGTAAACCTGGCCCACGCCGTGAATCTTCCGCACTTCAGCGGCAAGATTCTGGGCGATGCCATTGATCTGATCCAGGTCGGGGCTGCTCACCTGTACATCGATGGGCGCGGGCGCGCCCTGATTCAAAATGGCGTCAACCAGAGAGCCGCTGGAAAGGAAAGTGCGAATGTCCGGATATTGTCTGGCAATCGCGGCCTGAACGCGGTTCATGTACTCGAAGCTGCTGATCTTGTGCGATGCGTTCAACGCGACCTGCACGGTTGCAGTGTAGGGGCCGGCGTTGGTGGTGTACAGAGCGGAGAAATCGGGGACAACCCCGATGTTCGAGACAATGCGCTTCAGGTCTGCCGGTTCGACCTGATGACGAATC
>JASIEN010000313.1 GCA_030045935.1 Candidatus Sulfotelmatobacter sp. | reverse complement strand
TGAAACGCATCCGGCTTCCTTACCAGCTCAAGATGCTTCATGCCTTCGGCCGCTTCGCTTGCGTCGTAAAGCCCGGGTGAAAGTTTGGCGCGCGGATCGCTCGCGTCCGATCCGGTCATGCCCGGCGGCAAAGCAGGCGCGGGCTCGGGAGCGAACGGATTTTCGTCGCCTCCATCCTTTGCAGCCTCTTTTTCTTTCCCCTTCTCTTTGTCCCCATCTGTGCCGGAAGGCGCGGTTGCGTTCGGCACCTGCCCTTGTGAGGAAGCTGCAGGTTGTTCGGATTGCGCTTGGGTCCGGTTCGCTGGAAGCACGCAAATCAGCGCGGCTATTACACCCCAGAAGACAACATTGGACACTCGGTTCATCGTTTCTCCGTTTCTCTTCTCTCTTTGAACTGTATGTGATTCTATTTCGAACTGACGTTCGTCTCCCGCTCCAGCATGGTCTGCATGATTTTGATCTCGGCCCGCTGCGTATTGTCGGCATCGGTTGCGAAGTTGAATATCTCCGCGTCCTGCCCCGCGCCCGCGGTGTTGAAAAGGTCTTTCACCATGGTCAACGCGCCGTCATGATGCTGAATCATACCCACCAAAAATAAGTGGTCGAACTGGGGCCCCCGCGCCTTGCGCAGCGCTTCCATCTGCTCGGGCGTCAACATGCCGGGCATAAGCTTCATCGTATCGTGTGGCATGTCCATGCCCGGCATGTCGGGCATGGGTTCCGGGATGGACTGCCCGCGCGCCGCCAGCCATCGTTTCATAAATCTGATTTCGTCGGATTGCGAACGGCTGATGCGTGCTCCTAAAGTGTGCAGGTCTTTATTCGGCGTGTGAGAAGGAATCATCGCCGTCATTTCAACCGCTTGCGCATGGTGCATGATCATGCCCTGCATGAATTCCACGTCCGCGCGCGATGCCGGCAGCAGAACAGCTTTTGTCGACGAAGGCAGTTTCTTGGTAGGCTCGCCCGGCGCTCCCGGCTGAACCACGACTGGCTTGGAATCAGTTTGCTGCGCGCGCGCGAGCCAAGGCAAGCCGGCGCTGGTGTTCGCGATAAGCCACACCAATACAGCCGGCCACCGGCTGAATTTTCGACTAATGGGCATCAGTGAAATAAGGCCAAGACAAAGATACAAAAAGCCCCGACGGAATGTTCTCATATTCTGCGTTCTCATGCTCGACAGCCGCTGCCTTGTCAGGCGGTTTGAACGGCACGCCCTGAGCCGTCCATCCTGTAAAATCCAATTATTGCGTCCGGAGCCACTCCCGCATTGTCATTTCTCGATCAACTGAATCCGCAACAGCGTGAAGCTGTTGAGACCACTGAAGGGCCCGTGTTGATTCTTGCTGGCGCGGGCAGCGGAAAAACGCGCGTCATTACCTACCGTATTGCCCACCTCATCGAGAATTTGGGCGTGATGCCGGAATCCATTCTGGCAATGACTTTCACTAACAAAGCCGCCGCCGAGATGGGTGAGCGCGTCGAAAAGCTGGTCGGCGGATTGAGCATTGCTAAGCCCGTCATCTCTACATTTCATTCCTTCTGCGTGCGCGTGCTGCGGCGCGATATTGAAGCTCTTCAGATTCCCTCGTCCACGCCGGGCCAGCCGCCGATTGGGCACACGAAAAAGTTTGTCATCTACGACGAGGCTGATCAGCAATCGATGATGAAATCCATCATGAAGCGCCTCGGCCTCGACGATAAACAGCTCACGCCCCGCATCATCTTGGGACGAATTTCCTGGGCCAAGAATCACATGCTCGATCCGCAGGAGCTTTATTTGCAATCGGCCGATCCCAAGAACGAAAAGATCGCGCACTTGTATGAGGAATATAGAAAAGAACTGCGCCGAGCCAACGCGCTCGACTTCGACGATCTTCTGCTTGAAACCGTACGCCTGTTGAAAACATCGTCAGACGTCCGCGGATACTACAATCGCCGATTTCAATACTTATTGATCGACGAATATCAGGACACCAACCGTCCGCAGTATGAACTGATGCTTATGCTGGCCGGCACGCGCCACAATGTCTGCGCAGTCGGCGATGAAGATCAGTCCATCTACTCCTGGCGCGGGGCCGACATTCGCAACATTCTCGAATTCGAGCGGGACTTCCCCGAAGCAAAAATTATCCGCCTCGAGCAGAATTACCGTTCGACGCAGAACATCCTTCAGGCGGCGTCCGCTGTAGTGGCAAACAACGTTCGCCGCAAAGGCAAGAATCTCTGGACTTCGCGCCAGGGCGGCACAAGAATCGGCTATTACGAAGCCCCCGATGGTGAGAATGAAGCTTTATTCGTGGCAGATTCGATCGCGCGGTATCTTCGTGAGGCGACGGACCGAGGCGAGACTCCACGAGCTGCCGTGCTGTACCGTACCAATTCACAATCGCGATTATTTGAAGAAGCGATGCGGCGCTACAACCTGAAGTATCACGTCGTTGGCGGCTTCTCGTTCTACGAACGCGCCGAGATCAAAGACATGATCTCGTACTTGAAAGTTATTCAGAATCCCGACGACTCGATCGCTCTGTTGCGCGTGATCAATACTCCCGCCCGCGGCATCGGCAAAGGAACGCTTGAAACACTGGAGCGTATTGCGCTCGAAACCGGATTGTCGCTATGGGGCGCGATTGGAGAAGCGATTCGGCGCGAGTTATTGCCTAGTCGCGCCGCAGCTTCGCTGAAGAGCTTTCAGCAGTTGATTGAAGACGCACGCGCGATGTTGGCAGGGACGTTTGTTGAGCAACTCGAGAAAAGTGCAGCGCAGGCGTCATTGGCCGGCAACGCCAACGAGACAAGAGAAGACTCGAACGATGACAAGTTCGTCGCCAGGCGGGACGAAGGAATTTCTGCTGGCGGCGATGCGACTGCATTCGATCCGGAGGAATTTGGGAATTTCAAGTTTGATTTTCGTGAGCGTGAGCTTGACGACAAGGGTGGGGGGTTGGCAGACAGCGGAAGGTCCCTTGACTCCGATGGAAGTCTCGCAAGCCAGCCTGCCATCTCCGCTGGGGATGACAAAGCTGAGGACACATTCCCTGCTGCCAGCGTCAGCGCCTCCGACCTCCTCAAATTTCTCATCGACCGCTCCGGCTACATCAAACTTCTCGAAGAAGAAGACACGCCAGAAGCCTACTCGCGGATCGAAAATCTCCGCGAACTCGTCAATGCCGCAATGGACTCCCGCGACCGCAGCGAGACGCTCGACCAGTTTCTCGATCACGCCGCGCTGATCAGCGACGCTGACGATTATGACGAACGCGCACAAGTGACGCTGATGAGCTTGCACGCCGCCAAAGGGCTGGAATTTCCGCTGGTATTTCTCAGCGGCCTCGAAGAAGGGTTGTTTCCCCACTCCCGGACCTTGCTTGAGCCGGATGACATTGAAGAAGAACGCCGCCTTTGCTATGTGGGAATGACCCGTGCCATGGATCAGTTGATTCTTACTCGAGCTGTCTATCGCCGCCGATATGGCACCGACTTACCGGAAGCGAGCATTCCCTCGCGTTTTCTTGAAGAAGTGCCGGTTCTATTGATTGAAGAGTTGGGAACTCGCCGGATGAGCAGTTCCTATGTGGGGACGGGCACCCTCGAGAGCCTGCCCCGAGCGAAGTCAAGGGGTCCGGCGGAGCGAGGCTCCGCAAGATCTTCGGGATCTCCTCACTACTCCTATGAAGATGAAGACCAGCGCGGGCATTGGCAAGGTCCACGTGGGGACGGACGCATTCGTCCGTCCAAGCAGGCAACGGACACACCCGCTGCCCATTACAACTCCATCGAAAACATCTCCGAATTCTTTGCCTCACGCGGAAAAAAATTCACGCTATCAAAGCCACCGACCGAAGCGCCTCCCGGCAAGCGCGGGTTCCGTCCCGGCCAAAAAGTCCGCCATCCGAAATACGGCGAAGGCACTGTCTTCCGTCGCGAAGGAGAAGGCGAAGATGCCAAGATTACGGTACAATTTCCTCGCTTCGGCTTGAAGAAGCTGGTGGAAAAATATGCCCAGCTGGAGCGAGCCTGATGCCAGTTTGGTAGTTTTGTAATGGGGTGATTTTGAAATTTTCATGTTCAACATCACAGAAAGTTTTCGAATTACCAAATTACCCGATTACCAAATTACAAAATCGAAAGTAGGTTCATGGCAAATACATCCACACTGAGCAAAGAAGAACGCAAGAAGGCAAAGCGCGCCGCGCGCAAAAAACGCAAGGCCGAAAAACCACTGAAACCCCGCGACTACGCTCGCGGGTCAAAAAAGCGCAAGGTAAAGAAGATGGCACGCGGACAAACGAAACGCTAAGAAAACCAGTCAGCGCTCGGCATTCAGCCAACTGAAGTCATTTCAATCTCCACCGGCCGAAATGCTGAGCGCTGAGTGCTGATGGCTCCCCTAGGAGACAACCACCACTTGCCCCAACCAACCACGGAACCCGCCCCCACGGTGCGCACCTCAGACAACCAGCTTTTCTGCTGCAAGTCCATCGACAAGCTGATTTCGGAGTCCGAAGCTCCTGGCCAACGTCTTCAAAAATCGCTGGGACCGTGGTCTTTAACCGCGCTCGGCATTGGCGCAGTTATTGGCTCGGGCATCTTCGTCCTCACCGGCACCGCTGCCGCCGGCGAGTACTTCCAGGCGCCGTCAATCCTGCACGCCCAGGTTCTCGACATCATTGTGAATTATCTGCGCGGGGGCGGCACGGCACACGTGCTTATGCACGGGCGCCCGCCGGCCGGGCCCTCGATCGCGATTTCTTTTTTCCTGGTCGCCATAGCCTGCAGCTTCGCCGGTCTTTGCTACGCCGAGCTGGCGTCGATGATTCCGATTGCCGGTAGCGCCTATACGTACTCATACGCCACGCTCGGCGAAATTTTCGCCTGGATCATCGGCTGGGACCTCATCCTCGAATATGTCGTCAGCAATGTTGTCGTGGCGATCAGCTTCTCGGCCTACACCAAGGCGCAGCTCGCCTCTTTCGGCATAAACCTGCCGGACAAATGGTCCACTCCCGTATGGGAGTCCGGGCACTGGACCGGGGCTTACTTTAACTTTCCTGCCTTTCTGATCATTTTTATTCTTACGGTGCTGCTGGTGCGGGGCATCCGCGAATCGGCCGAAGCCAACAACGTCATGGTCGCGATCAAGATCGGCGCTATTCTGGTGTTTCTGGTCGTAGGTGGAGCGCTCATCAATCCCTCCAACTGGAAGCCGTTCGCACCTTCCGGTTTCGGCGGCATCGTCACCGGCGGCGCCATCGTTTTCTTCACCTATATCGGTTTCGATTCCGTTTCCACTGCCGCCGAAGAATCGCGCAACCCGCAACGCGACCTGCCCTTTGGCATCATCGCCTCGCTGATTGTCTGCACAATTCTCTATATCGGGGTTTCTGTCGTCCTGTTGGGCATGATGAAGTACACCACGTTTGTCACCGGCGAAGCCGCCGACGCTCCCGTCGCCTACGCACTGCGAGTCCTGGGCGCAAGCCGCTGGTCTCGGTCCATCATCGTGGTAGGCGCGTTGACGGGCATGATTTCGTCGCTGCTCGTCTTTCAATACGCCCAGGCGCGCATCTGGTACGCCATGTCGCGCGACCGGCTTTTCCCGGCATTGTTTTCCAAGGTCCACGCCAAATTCCAAACGCCGCACTATTCCACCTGGATCGCCGGTTTCGCCGTCGGCGTCCCCGGCGGAATCTTTGCCGTCAGTGACGCCGCCGATCTCTGCAACATCGGCACACTCTTTGCCTTTGTCCTGGTTTCTTTGGGTGTCATCATCCTCCGCCGCACCCAGCCGGAGCGCAAGCGCGTCTTCCGCGTTCCGTTTGTGCCGTGGTTTCCCCTGATTTCGATCATTCTTTGCGGCGGCCTGATGACTGGATTGACCGTGATCACTTGGATTCGCTTCATCGTATGGCTCGTTCTCGGCCTGATCATCTATTTCTTCTACAGCCGCCCCCGCAGCGAGTTCGCGAGAAAATAGCCTCCTCCAATGCTTCCGTCGATGGGCCTTACCCCGCAATCTCCGGGTACCCTGTGGTTGAGGTGTTTTTCCTGCACGGCGTGATTAGAATCTGAAGTATGCACTTTTCGGCCGATCGGCCTCCGAGCAGCTTGGTTCGCCTCTTGCCCAAGGCCGAACTGCATCTGCATCTCGAAGGCTCGATCGAACCGGCCACTCTGCTCGAACTCCGCCAGCGCCGCGGTGAACCGGTTACGGCTGCGGAGATCGCGGCGCTCTATCGCTACGAAGACTTCTCCGGTTTTCTGCTTTCGTTCAAAAACATCACCGAGCACCTTCACACTCCGGAAGATTACGAACTCATTACCTACCGCTTAATGCAACGGCTGAAAGAAGAAAATGTCCTGCACGCGGAGGTTTACGTTTCTGTGGGTGTGTGCCTGTGGCGCAAGCAGGATTTCGCCGCCATTTTTGAAGGTCTCGATCGAGGACGTCTTCGTGGCCAGCGCGATTTCGGCATTTCGCTGCTGTGGCTTTTCGATGCCGTTCGCCAATTCGGCCCGGAGGCAGCACAACAAGTGTTCGAACTGGCTGCCCGCT
>JASIEN010000312.1 GCA_030045935.1 Candidatus Sulfotelmatobacter sp. | reverse complement strand
AAGCATTCGGAGGCCAGCGCGGTCAGCTCGTGCTGGAATTCGAAACGCTTACGCAGCGTGTCACCGGAATCACAGAAGAAATCTCTCAGCTGCGGCGGCTGATTGAGGTCAAGCGGCGCGAAGAAGCAGAAGGTAAGAATCGTCTTGACCTGTTGCGGGCAGAGTTCGCTACGGCTTTGGGAAGAAAGGGATCTCTGGAAGCGGTGATTGCCGAACACGGGTATTCCAACGAGTCGGTTCGACGTCTGTTTCAATCGGGAGTGATGCAGAGTGGGCGCGCGCCCGTCGGCGTGCTCGCGGATTTTCTGGAAGTTGAACCGCAGTTCGAGCACGTGGTGGAAGACTTTCTGCGCGATGAGTTGAATTATGTCGTGGTGAAGTCATGGGATGCGGCCGATGAGGGCCTGCGGCTTCTGCGCAGCGATGTCGACGGCCGGGCCACGTTCTTGGTTCATCCCGAAGATGCGCAAGCCAAATTTTCATTCATTCTCGACGAAGCGGCGCATTCAGCTCCGGCCGCCGCTTCGATCGTGCCGCTAAAGCATACGATTCGAGTCCTTGACGGCTTCGGCAAGTCTTTGGAAGTCATTTTGCCCAAACTGCGCGACGGCTACATCGTGCCGAGCTCGGACATTGCGCGCAGTCTGGCGTTGGAAAATCCTAATGCGTTTTTCCTTGCGTACTCCGGTGAATGCTTCCACAACGTGACGGTGACAGGGGGCAAGCAGCGCGCTGAAGGACCGCTTTCTATGAAGCACGAATTGCGTGACGTTTTGCGCCAACTGGAGGAACTGGAACGCGCATTACGCGAGCAGGAAACCCGGCTGCTCACGCTGGGGCGCGAACTAAAGGATCTCACTTCCCTGCTGGAGCGCCTGGAGGCAGAGAAACGCGAAGCCGAGCATCAGTCGATGACTTCGCGGCATTTGTTGCAGCAGCTTGATTCGGAGATGACGCGGGTATCGGAGCGGGTGGGTATTTTGCAGTCGGAGTTGCAACGGCTGGCGGCAGAGCGCGCAGAGCAGGAGTCCATCATAGGGGCGCGGCAGGCTGAGGCGACTCAACTGGATGAAGTCCGCGCGTCGCTGGAAACGAAAATGACCGCGGCACAGGATTCGCTGGTTGCGCTCCGGCAGCGGCGTGAGGACGCGGCGCAAAACAGTTCGCAGCGTACGGCCAGAGTGGCGGCGCTGGAAGAGCGCCACCGATCGGCTGCCACGGTGCTGGAGAAAATTGAGTCTATGTTTGCCGGGATGAATGAGCGCAGGTATGCGCTGACCACCCAAATCGAGGCATCAGCGGCTGAAAAGGCTCAGCGGGAAGCTGAGACTCTTCAGCTCCAACAGGAAGCTGCCGATTTCGAAGCTGAGCGAAATGCGGGACAGGCACGAGAGGGTTTGTTGCAATCGGAAAAAGATCAATTGCGGGCGCGCCTTGCCGAGATTGATGAGTTGCTGCGCAACGCACGCCAGCTTCTAGACCAGGCCCGCGATCGTCGTGGAGAACTTCAAGCCGCAGCGGCAAAGTTGGAAGCAGATAGCATGTACATGGCGAACACCTGCCTGAACGAGTTGGGAGTTGAGCGAGCTGCGTTGCTGGCCGACCCATCTTTGACTCCGGTTGCTGGAAATGAACTGGCGGCCTGCGACCAGGCTTACCGTGAGATGCGCAGCAAACTTGATGCCATGGGTCCGGTGAACATGCTGGCGCTGGAGGAATATCGGGAGAGTGCAGAGCGACATGCATTCCTGGACGGACAGCGCAAGGATCTGGTTGCATCGATCGAGAACACCACGGCGACGATCCGGGAGATTGACCAGGTCTCCCGCGAGAAGTTCCAGGAGGCGTTCGCAAAGATCAACGAGAACTTCCAGGCCACATTCAAGAAACTCTTCGGCGGCGGGCACGCCCTGATGAAGCTGACCGACGAAGAAAACTCAGCCGAGAGCGGTATCGATGTGGTGGCATCGCCTCCAGGCAAACGGTTGCAGAATGTGCTGCTGCTCTCTGGTGGCGAGAAGGCGCTGACTGCGCTTGCGTTGCTGGTGGGCATTTTCCAGTACACGCCCAGCCCATTCTGCATTCTAGACGAAGTCGATGCTCCGCTCGATGAAGCCAACATTGGGCGATTCACCGAACTGGTGAAAGAAATGAGCATCAAAACTCAGTTCGTGCTCATCACGCACAGCAAAAAGACGATGAGCATTGCGCCGGTGCTCTACGGCGTGACCATGCAGGAGCCCGGCGTGTCGAAACTGGTGTCGGTGCGGTTTGGGGCGTCATAGGATTCGATAAGGCATGAGGGATCGACACCGCCTGCCTCTCATGTGCAAGCTCCTTATTTGATAAGAGGTAGGAGGCACCGCAGCCTGGTTATCCACTCCCATCCTCAGCTTTTCCACATGCTGTAGCCCAAGAATTAGCCCAGCGCCTCCGTGCAACTCTATTCGCCCTCAATAGGATAAGGACTTCACAACAGACTGTGATCGGTTCCCGTTGACAAAATTTTCTGAGGGGCTAGAATACGCCTCGCCTCTTGTCTGTAAAATTTAATCATGAGCCCCAAACTACTTGATCCCGTCCTGTTACGAACTGATTTCCCAGATCTTAAACTTCATGCCAGCGGCAAGGTCCGCGATGTTTACGAAATAGATAAGGGCCGGCTGCTGTTTGTCGCGACCGACCGCATTTCGGCGTTTGACTACGTTCTTGCCACCGGCATTCCTAACAAAGGCCGCGTCCTGAGCCAGATTTCGCTGTTCTGGTTCGACTTTCTCTGCGATCTCGTCCCGAATCACGTCATTACGGCCGACGTGGCGAAGTACCCACCGCCGCTGAAGAAATATGCCGACCAGTTGCAGGGGCGGTCGATGATCGTGCAACAGGCAGAGATGTTCCCGGTGGAGTGCGTGGTGCGTGGCTACATCTCTGGCTCAGCCTGGAAAGAATACAAAGCGAGCGGAAAGGTCTGCGGCATCGAACTGCCAGCCGGGTTGCGCGAATCAGATGCATTTCCTGAACCGATTTTTACTCCCGCAACCAAAGCTGTGACGGGGCACGATGAAAACATTTCGTTTGCCCGGATGTGCGAAATACTGGGCACGGAAACGTCGAGTTATTTGCGCGACCTGACGTTGCGCATTTACAAGAAAGCGGCCGCCTACGCGCGGCAGCGCGGTATCATCATCGCTGACACGAAATTTGAATTTGGCCGCACAACCAAAGGCGTCACGCTGGCCGATGAGGCACTGACCCCCGATTCCTCGCGCTTCTGGCCGGCTGATAAGCACGAACCCGGGCGATCGCAGGAATCTTTTGACAAGCAGTATGTGCGTGATTATCTCGAGCAGATTCGCTGGAACAAGCAGCCACCCGCGCCTGCGCTGCCGCCAGAAATTGCCAACAAAACCAGCGAAAAGTATCTGGACGCCTATTTCCAGCTCACGGGACGCAGACTGGATGTATAGGCTGGCGTTCCCAGGAAGTACGACGCGGAGAGCGGGCAAGAGTACATTATGACCGCGGCAGATTGGGTAATCGTTGCCGTGGTGATTGCAAGCGTAGTATCAGCCGCCATACAAGGCTTCTTTCAGGAAGCTTTCAATATGGCTGGTTTGGTTGTGGGTTATCTTGCGGCCGCCTGGCGGTATCAGCGTCTGGCGGCGTGGTTGATGTCATTTCTGAAATCGGAGTGGCTGGCCGATGTGCTCGGGTTTCTGTTCATCTTTTTTGCGGTGTTGATTCTGTTTGGCATCATCGGCAGTATCGCCCGCAAGCTGATGAAAGCGGCCGGCCTGAGCGGTTTTGACCGGTTTCTGGGCGCGTTGTTGGGAGTGCTCAAAGGTGGGTTACTGGTTTCGGTGATCCTGATGTGCGTGACTGCATTCACACCCACCTCGAACATGCTGGGGAAATCGAAGCTGGCGCCGTATTTTCTGGTCGTGGGCAGGGCTGCGATTTGGCTGGCTCCCTTAGCGATGCGGGCACAGTTCTATGAGGGACTGGATTTTCTGCGCAGCGCCCCGAAGGACGTGTCGGGCAGACCCGCTCCCAGTTCTAAATGAATGCGGCCACAGGCGGCAGTTGGGGCAAAGATATCAACAGAGAGAGAGATGCTACCGTGAAAGATCAACTGGAAGCATTAATATTGCAGATGTACAAAAGCAACATTCTTTATTCCGAAGGCGTGCGCGAGTTCAAGAAACGGTTTATTCTTACCGTCCTTCAGGAAAACAAGGGCAATCAGTGCCGCGCCGCGCGCGAGCTGGGCATGCACCGCAATACTCTCAGCCGGACCATTGATGAATTGAAAATTGATGTGCGCCAGTTGCGCGACGGCGCCAAGCGGCCGCCACGCAGCGCACGGCCGATGGCTGTGGAGAGGAAGGTGGTGCGGTAGACTGGTCTGCTGCGGCTGGTTGAGCGTAGGGCTGCTTCGACTTGGGAATGAGAACGATTTGCGCTCTTATTCCTACCTGCAGATGCTGCCGTTGGGTGCTGGTTGAGTCTCGACCTGCCTCTTGGAAAATACAAAAGAAAAGGCAGCCGGCAAGGGCTGCCTTTATTTCTCATTTGGCCATTGGCTACTTTCCTGAACTCGGCTTATGGCGTGCCGGGGTGGGCTTCGCCTTGGGAAGCATGCCTTTTTCCATCGTCATCATGAAGGGGCTCGGGGTATAGGAAGCCGGCTCGCCCTGGAAATCCAGGCTCGCCCCCTCCTTGGGAATCAACGTCTTCGGTATCGGCGCCTCGAAGGTGAGCGTTATATCCGGCGTCTTGGATTGAATATCATCCAAACTGCCCGCAATCTGAAACTCTGTGCTCGTCGCCTTGATGACGGTTCCATTCAACTGGACAGCTTTACCTTTGATTGCATTCCAGACGACAGCCTGATCATCCGCGGAGCCATTAGAGAGAATGAACTCCCACTGGGCGAAATCCATTTTCTCCGGCTGGGTGGCGGTTACCATGCTATGCGCTTGCTCGGCGGGACTGGGCGCGGGCTTGACTTCCGGAATGGGACCGGGCCCAGCCTTGGCGGCCGCCAGGAATGAATCCCAGCCGTCCTCTCCGCCGTGGTATCTGACGTATTGGCTCTTGGCATACTTCTCGAAGGACTGCTGGTATTGCGGTTGTGGCGCCAGTACCGAAGCCCGCGCATTCCACCAGGCGGAAGCCACCGGATCAGAAGTAAATTTCGGATCTGCTGGTTTGGGCGGCACATAGGCCTGGGTCATGGCATAAATGAGCGTGAAATCCTTTTGCGATTCGGGGCTGCTGTTGATCGCCGCCGCCAAGTCCTTCCTTGCCGTGTCATAGTCATGGTCGGAAAGCGCCCCCAGACCCAAGGCCGCATTGAACACTCCCGTCATCTGGTCCTTCATCTTCTGGAAGTCGCCATCGGACATGCTGTCGGGCTTGGTGAACTTTGACAGATTGTCGAGGCCCTGCTGCGCATATTGCTTGGCCTAGTTCAGGCACTGCTGAGCGTTGGAACCGCCGCTTTGAGCGCAGATGCGGTCGATATAGGCTAGCAAGAAAAGCGCGCGTTCGTTCGTCGGATCCGCCTGCAGTAATTTTTTCGCCGTCTCCACTGTCTTCGCCTGATTGCCCGTCTGCTGATAGTCCTGCATTAAAGTCTGAAGGGCAGCCGTTTTCATAACACTGC
>JASIEN010000311.1 GCA_030045935.1 Candidatus Sulfotelmatobacter sp. | reverse complement strand
TGCAGCATTTGCAAACAGATTACGTCGATAGCTACGTGCTGCACGGGCCGTCGTCGGGCCATGGATGGACCGAAACTGATGCCGAGGTTTGGGACGCGATGGCGAAAGAACGAGATGCTGGGCGCGCGCGGCTGCTGGCAGTGAGTAACGTCAGATTGCATCATCTGAGGCAGATGGTGGAGCAATGCGGGGCGCCGGCTTTTGTGCAAAATCGCTGCTATGCGCAGTTAGGCTGGGACCGCGAGGTCCGCGAGTTCTGCCGACGACACGGGACTGTCTATCAGGGATTTTCTTTGCTGACGGCCAATATGGAGTTGTTACACCATCCAGTGCTACGCGAAACAGCGGCGCGCATGGGAGCGACTGTGGCGCAGGTCGTGTTTGCATTCGCAAGGGCCATCGGGATTTTGCCGCTGACAGGGACTTCGAATTTCGACCATATGCGGCAGGACTTGGAGAGCGCCAAGTTCCAGTTATCGGCGAAGGAGATAGCAGAGATTGAAGGGTTGGTTGGATAGACACGGTCGAGCAGGCCCATTTAGGAAAAGTTCTGGCTCATGGCGGCAAGTTTGAGAGCTTCGTCTGTGGAGATGAATTTCGCTCCCAACCCTTCCAGTTCAGCCAGCGTGCGCTCTCCATCTTCCCGCTTCAGCGTTTTGATTGCGTCTTTCACAATTGAGACGCGGCGGCCGCGCTCAAGCAATCCCTTGGCAGCCAGGCGGACGCAGTACTCGGTGACGACTCCGAAGACGACGAACTGTGCGTTTTTGGGCAGTCGACCCACCAGTTCCTGCGCGTGAAGAGTCTCAAAAATATCGAGAGTCTGCTTCTCAAGGTGAATCTGACGATAGTCCGCGAGCTCTTTGGGCAGAGTTGCCGACGGCTCGTTGGCAATCGTGAAAACTTTGTCTGCTAAGGCCTCAGGAACAACCTGCGATCCGGGAGTGCCTTTGATGCAGTGTGGCGGAAAGCTTCTGAATTCGGGATCTTCTTGGGTGTGGTAACACCCGTGCGAGATCAGCAGAGCGCGGCCGCTTCGCGCGACATCAGTGAGCTTGCGTATGTTTGACAGCAGCTTTTCCGCGCCGGGTACGTAAAGTTTTCCGCCGGGCAGCATGAAATCGCGCTGGCAGTCAACTTCCCAGAAGATCAGATGGCGAACCGGCATTCTTTTTTGCGCCTGATCCCATTTTCGGCAGGCTAGCGCGAGGCGTCAACCGGAACCGCGCAGGCAGTGTCTGCACGCGCTCTTCAAACACCACCCCGCGCGTAGACGGAAATTCGACAAATTTGTGACATGGCGATGACAACGCCAAGCACCACCGGTTCTAGCATTCCAATCGCAGCCGTCGGGAGAAACTGCGGAAGGCCTCGCATCAGTTGCCACCGTTGCCCCTGCCTCCGACCGCGCATTGAGAGGAGAAGTTATGCGAAGCACCAGAATTGTTTTTGTCGTTTGTTTCGCCCTGGCCCTGATATTCGCTTCAAGCGCGGCCGTGGCGCAATACACAGTCACCAATCTGGTTTCCAACGTGCCGGGGCAGGCGAAACACATCGACCCTCTGCTGGTAAACGGCTGGGGATTGGCCTATGGTCCCGGTGGCCCTTTCTGGGTCAACGATGAAGGGACAGGCTGGTCGACGCTTTACACCGCGAAAGGGGTCAAGGAAGGTCTGGAAGTCGTAGTTCCATCGGAGAACGGCAAAGGTACGGGCTCGCCTACAGGAATTGTTTTTAATGGGTCGAGCGAATTCAACGTGGAAGGATGGCCGTCGAAGTTTCTGTTCGCTACATTGGACGGGACCATCAGCGGGTGGGCGCCGCAGTCGAATCCGAACGATGCGATTATCGCGGTCGATAACTCGTCAACGGGCGCGATCTACACCGGCCTTGCGATTACAAACTATTCTTCGAACAACTTCCTCTACGCCGCCGACAACTGGAACAATCAGGTCGATGTGTACGACGGCAACTTCAACCCCGTTACCACTCTGACCGACAGCACCGTCCCGGCGGGCTTCGGCGTCTTCGGCGTCCAGGACATCAACGGACTGGTTTACGTTTCCTGGGTAGCAAATTCGGGCGGCCCGGGAGGGTACGTCGACGTCTTTACCGAAGCCGGCGTGATGGTGAAGCGGCTGATCACCAACTCCGGTCTGAACCAGCCCTGGGGCTTCGCTGCTGCTCCGAGTAACTTCGGTTCGCTCAGCGATACCCTGCTGATCACGAATAACGTCGCCCACGGGATTATCCGCGGATACAACATAGTGACGGGCAAGTTCGTCGGAACTGTCACCGACACCAGTGGGAGCGCGATTGTGATCAACCAGCTTTGGGGAATCGAATTTGGCGGCGGCACAGCCAAGAATGGTGCCACGAACGAACTGTTTTTCACAGCAGGCCCGGACAACGACGAGACTGGTTTGTTCGGAGTTATTAAAGTAGCCAAGTAACAGTCAGAAAACGAATGGCCGGATCGGAGTTGATTGCAGACGGGCCGCCGCAAGGCGGCTCGATGTAATTTGGGCTGCCGACGCGCCAAGCCATCCTGCCTGTGTCGCAAGCACGGGAGTACGCGATTAAGCCGTGGAAGTCGATTTTCGCCGGCTTCAGGAAATGGTTGCCTGCTCTGCCTGCACGAACTGTTGCAGAGATTTCTGCAACTCGTCGCGCGTTGCCTCGGGCAGATCGATGAAGCGGAAGGGTTGAAGCCATCCCTGCGTGGCCCACATGGGAAACATCATCTGCGCCTTCTCGCGGATGGTCGCCTCGCCGAGATGGAAGATCAACTCGACCACCAGCTTTTCATCGAGCGCGTTCTCCAGATTCATAAGACCACCGGTAATAGAAAGCTGATGGAGTTTGCCGCGGACCTCACGACGGTTCGGCAAGCGAACCAGCATCAGGACCGATCCCCTCAGTTTCACACGAAAGGGCCGATCCTGTCCCCCCTTCGCAGAATTCTGCATTGGGGAACGTGGGTTCGGATTCGCGGCTGCTTCTGGCATATCGGACATCGTTTCCTGAGTATGACAGGTCGCATGAGCGGACACGACGTTACGAAAGAACGCCAGCACGGGAACAGTTGTCCAACTGGACTAACAGATTCTGAGGAGTTCTATCGCCCAGTGGAAGGGGATTGATCTTTTCGAGAAGCCAGGTTATACGGCCAATCGCCCTTATTGCCGGCGTTGCCGTTGCCGGCAGCGGCAGCCCCGCAGTCCCAGTCCTCAGGGGGATTGGCGATTCCCCATACATTGGCTGGATTGTAGAGCGCAACTCCGATCAGGAAATTCTTCCCATCCTTGCCCAGCGGCAAACAACTCGCCACGCGGCCGGAAGCGCTGGCGCCGCCCGGCAGATCAGCCAGCAGCACCGGAGTTTCCAGCGGCAGAGCCTGCGACGCGCGCAATCCGCAGCCTTGCGGACTTACCACGAGGGCCACGCACTCAGCCGCCATTGCGTGCTTGCGATCGAGGCTGGTTAAAGTGAGCGGAATTTCCACCCTTAACCGTGTGCTGTGCCGCGCCGTCTTCTGAGTAAGAACTTCCATGTGCAACAGGTCGTCTTTACTAAGTTTGACAGAACCGGGCCTGTTTGCATGGCTCATTAGTGGCAAGCTCTGGTGACGAAGGTAATATCGGCATGGTGCCGCCTGCGACGGATGCGTATCAGTCCATGCCCCCTTTCCGCCTGCTAAGATGTCTCGACATTGCAACCAGACTTGTGGCATCAGGATTCGCGACATCACCGGGAAAGACAATAGAACCGGCCCCTCTTGCGCGCGCGTGGGACCTGCTGTTGGCCGCCGGCTTCACGGGGCCGCGAGAGGCCGCGTTAGCGCGCATCTGCCATTTATTGCAGTCGCCCGTTGACTGGCAAGCACTCCTCGGCCTCGCCGATCACCATGGCATATCGTATCTCCTCTATGAAAAACTTGCGGCGCTCAGGGCAGAGGTTCCTTCGCACGTCCTCGCCTCTTTGCGGCAGAATTATCAGACAAACGTGCAACGATCCCTTCTTCTGGCCCGCGAACTTTTCCGCGTTCTCGATTGTCTCGGCGAGCAGGAAATCGAGGCCATTCCTTATAAGGGCCTGGTGCTTTCGGAGCAGTGCTACGGCGATAG
>JASIEN010000310.1 GCA_030045935.1 Candidatus Sulfotelmatobacter sp. | reverse complement strand
CTCCGTTATTCCTCGTGACTCTTCTGGGAAAGGGCACCAATAAATGGCTGCCCGCGGCTCTGGCGCTGAAGGTCCTATGTATTTATGGAATCGCAAGGGCGATGACCGTGCCGATGGCGATTTGCATAATGGTCCGTGGAGAGACGAAGTTGTTATTGCGCGCCAACATCGTCGGCAGCAGTGCGGAGATATTATTGTTGCTTCTCGCATTGCGATCCGGAAGGCTCGAATTCGTAGCGACCGCCGTCCTGATCGCATACCTGATTCAAACCGCCATCCTGTTGCCTTATTTGCGACTGGAATTCTCGATCAGCTTTGGAGACTTTGCTGCCAAAGCATGGCCCATGATTCCGGCGATGGTGATGGGAGTTGTGATTACTCGGCTGCTGCCCGCTACGTATGGACAAACATTGTTCGAGCTTGCGATGAGAGTTATCTTCACCGCCACAGTTGTCGCTCTTACTCACGGCCTTTTCAATGGGTTCCGCTGTTTCCGCGAAGCAGGGTCGTTGATCGCGCCTTAGCTGGCATTATTATGAATGAGCGTTGCAAAGCGTTTGTCGCTGAATGTTCCAGTCCCTTTATTCCTCTGGTTCGTGCCCTGGTACGGTATGGACCAACAGATCTCAGAACGCGTATCTGGACCCATATTGGTCATACACGACTGGTTAGACTTCAACATCAGTTTACGGTGGGGACAGAGTACGGCTGCTTTACCGGTGACTCCTCGGATATGCTGGCCCAGTACGTGTATTACTTTGGCCATTGGGAGCCCGGGGTGAGTGAGTTGATCAAGCAGCGCTTGAGGACGGGCCATACATTCGTCGACGTAGGGGCCAACACTGGGTGGTACACGCTTCTTGCCGCCAATACGGTTGGGCCGAATGGCCGAGTTGTAGCGATCGAAGCTTCGCCCGCGAATTTCTCACGGCTGAAAAGAAACGTCCGCGATAATCGACTGGGCAACGTGCGCCTGGTCAACGAAGCCGTGTGGAGTTCGCCGGCGGTGTTGCCCTTGTTTCAGGGGCCCCCATCCCACTCCGGGGTTTCCACCGTGGTGCCGTCGTTTGCAAAGCGTTGGAGGTGCAAGGAGAATGGGCAAATCAGAGCTCGCCCGTTGCCTGAACTTCTCAGTAGAGACGAAATCGCCACGCTTCGCATTATTAAGATTGACGTTGAAGGCGCTGAACGGGAAGTGCTCCTGGGGCTGGAGCCGATGCTCGATTCCGTACCCGGCGATCTCGAGATCTTCTGTGAGTTAAACCCGTCTGTGTACGACATAAGTGATTTACTGCGCCCGATCCGCAAGAGGGGTTTTCGTACCTGGCTTATTCCCAATCAGTATAAGGCGGAGTACTGTCTCAACTTTTCGGAGCATCATCGAGCAGATTGCCTCGAAGAACTGCTGGAAGCTCCGAAAGGGCAAGTCGACGTCCTGATTTCGCGGACCCGTAGTGAACGAGTCGGTTGATGCGAGTGCTCCATATTTCGTGTGATGCGCGAGTTGGTGGCGTGGAAAGTTTTCTGATCACACTGGCCCGCAATAAAGCTATCGACCCAACCTCAAGTCACGATTTCGCGTTCACTGTGGAAGGCCCAGCCATCGATGCCATCCGCCTTGCCGGAGCTCACGTGCACTGTCTCGGTACCGCGTCTTATAAACAGCCGGGGGCTTTGCGCCTTGCGCGACGACGATTGAATGAGGCCTGCAGGCAAAACAAATATGACGTGGCGGTCTATCATAACGACCCCACGCTGGTTGCGGCCTTCGCCGACGTGCTGTTCCGACGCAAAGTGAAAACCGTGCGCTATTTTCACAACGAGACCAATTCCCGCTCGAGGATTGAACGCCTCGTGCGCCATATCTACACGCGGTTCCTTTACCTCTCAGTTTTCAACAGCCGTTTCTT
The DNA here is from genome assembly GCA_030045935.1 of Candidatus Sulfotelmatobacter sp. Classification (GTDB taxonomy): domain Bacteria; phylum Acidobacteriota; class Terriglobia; order Terriglobales; family Acidobacteriaceae; genus Sulfotelmatobacter. The sequence continues at coordinate 2,519 of JASIEN010000310.1, read as the reverse complement.
ACTCCAATGCATGCCCGACGCAAACGGCAGGGTCGTGTATTACCCCGTCGACAGACAGATCGTGCTGACGGACGAGAAACGAAATGAGATCCGCGAGCGCTTCGCCACCTCGTCGCAAGACCCACTCGTCGTACAAGTGTGCAGAATGATGGAGAGAAAAGGTCATCCGCGGCTTCTCCGGGCACTTGCCGCGCTGAAGTCTCTGCGGTGGACGTGCTGGATTGTCGGAGGACCCCAAACAGAGAAGCAAATCCCTTACTTCGAGACGGTCAGGCGTCTCGCACGGGAACTCGGCATCGACGACCGCGTTCGCTTTCTCGGGACGAGAAGCGATGTCCCCGAACTGCTTGCAGCGGCCGACATTTTTTGCCATCCGAACACATATCCCCCTGAACCCTTTGGCATTGCGTTTGTCGAAGCGTTGCAGGCCGGGCTGCCCGTGGTCACCAGTGCCATGGGGGGCGCATTGGAGATTGTCTCGGAGCAGTGCGGATTTCTTGTTCCCCCCGAGGACGACATCGCACTGACTGGCGCTCTGCAGCGACTCTTGACGCAAGACAGTCTGCGCCGGCAAATGAGCGAATGCGCTCGGGAGCGCGGCGAGGCGTTTACCGCCAGTGTGCAAATCCCGCTACTAAACGCCGCACTCAAGACCGCGCTGTCGAGCAATTAGGCTGCGATCACGCCAGGATACGCTGCAGTCTAACTCGTCACGTCGCAGGGCTTAGCTATGGCAGAAACCGTATCTGTCTTGATCGCGAGCTACAACTGCGCACGCTTTCTTCTGCAATGTTTGGCGAGTCTTTCTGCCCAATCCCGTCAGCCGGATGAAGTTATTGTTGTAGACGATGGGTCAGAGGACGACACTGCGGAAGTAGTGCGCAGGTTTTCAGGTGTTCGCTACATCAAGGTTGAGCATCAGGGGAAATCGGGAGCGTTCAATAGAGCCATAAGCGAGGCGCGGGGAGACATTCTGTGCCACCTCGATGCGGACGACTACTGGATGCCTCAGAAGCTGGAACACGTGTGCAAGGAGCTTGCCGATAAGCCCACTCTCGGAGGAGTGATCCATGAAACCGAACGCGTGGACGAATACGGTGGACGATTGGAAGCGGGCCGCAACGTCAACCCGCTTAGGATGCCGGCTATTATCACTCTTGATAGTTCTGAGGAAGCTTGTTTTCTCTATTCGGTTCCGGGCGCAAAGGGTTTTTTTGCGGGAAATCCAAATACAACGGTGGCCCGACGATCCGCACTCACTGATCTGTTCCCGCTGTCGCCCGACATGGGTCTAGCAGTAGATGGCATTTTTGTATACGGGGCCCTGCGATACGGGCTCCTCTATCTGCCGGAGCGGCTATCTGCCTATAGACGTCACGGCAGTAATGAATGGTTAGGAAACCCTCACCGGTGTCAGCACATCATCAAGCTTTTGCAGTTTCTGCTACTGAAAGAAACTTTTCGCAGTCATCTATCCGTGCGCCAGATCAAATTTCTAGAAGTAAAAATTCTTGAAATGACCGCTTACGACGCCAGTCTCACCGGTGAGAACAAGATCAAAGGAGCCATCGCTGGGATACAGGTTCCGCTCGCCTTGATGCGAAACGGGCTTCTGTTCAACTGGCGGCACATCGCTCTGCCTCTGATGTGCTTCCTGCCTGTTAAGAGAAAGTCTGGCGCACCGACTGGAACATAGTCCGAGTCAGGGTGCTGTTATCGCGGTAGTATCTCCGAAGGTCGGGCCGGGCGATTGAAAATCGATGGAGCAGTCGTCGGTGCCGCCGCCAGTCAGATTACAACCCGCACCGTCACGCACATAGAATTCAACGTTATACATTCCCGCAGGGATGGGACAGATCACCACGCTGAATCCTCCGGTCCCGTCGATATCGGTGGTTACAACGCCTACATCCACATACGCCAAGCTGGTGGTAACGCCCTGCCGCGTAAATGTCTTGCAGGCGTTGCCGTCGAGGCCGAAAACCTCAAACTGCCCGAACGTGTTGGGGAACGTGGTGCAGAACATTGCAAGACCCACCTGGTAAAGCTTATTAGGCGTCGCGCTCACCAATCTAAAACTCACGGTCAATTTATTGGTCGTCGGATTCATTGACCACGTGACGTTGCTCTTGGTGAAGTTCAGGGGTTCGGTGAAAATATCCCATCCAGCCGTCCACGTCTGCTTCGTCGACTGGGCACTCGCGAAGCTGGATGACAGAATCAAGCCGAGCAGCATAAAGAGGCGCGTCATGGGCCAACCCTTTCCGGCATAACTTTCGCTTCGCGCGTAATATACGCTTATTGGTTGGGCTTGCATACTGTGAAATGCCGATCGGAACATTCGTATAATAATAAGTCCGGAGTCGATAGTCTCTGCTCGCGGCCACGGCCCGTCTCAACCCATGATCAACGACAAGACAAGTACACGCCAAGAGAAAAGGGTCGTTCCATGGACTGTCATTCGCAGGAATCCAAGGATAGGGACATCGGTTTCGCGCGTTCTTGCGGCCGACAAGAAG
>JASIEN010000027.1 GCA_030045935.1 Candidatus Sulfotelmatobacter sp. | reverse complement strand
GCCGGAATCGCGCGAGCGTGGCTACAAAGCCGGACGGTTTTCGTTTAACGTTGCCGGCGGGCGCTGCGAGGCCTGCCAGGGCGAAGGCCAGCGTCGCATCGAAATGAATTTTCTGCCGGATGTTTACGTTTTGTGCGAGGTTTGCCGGGGACGGCGTTACAACAGCGAAACGCTCGCGGTAAAGTACAACGGATATTCGATTGCCGATCTGCTCGAGATGCCTGTCGCCGACGCGCTGCCGATTCTCGAGAATATTCCGCAGGTGAAGCAGAAGCTCCAAACGCTGGCCGATGTCGGTCTGGGCTACATTCATCTCGGGCAGTCGGCCGTAACTTTGTCAGGCGGCGAGGCGCAGCGCATCAAGCTGGCGCGCGAGTTGAGCAAGCGCCAGACCGGTAAAACTCTCTATCTGCTCGATGAGCCAACCACGGGCTTGCACTTCGACGATGTGAAGAAACTGCTCGATGTGTTGCATCGTTTGACCGATCTGGGCAATTCAATCATCATCATCGAGCATAATATGGATGTGATCCGCAACGCCGACTGGATCATCGACCTTGGCCCCGAAGGCGGGGAAGACGGCGGCCGCATCGTCGCGCAGGGTACACCCGAGCAGGTGGCGAAGGTGAAGAAGTCGTATACGGGGCAGGCGCTGGCGGTGTTTTTTGGGAGGGCAGTGGCCAGTGATCAGTTGCCGGTTGTCAGTTGAGGTTTCAGTACTCAGTGGCCAGGACTCAGACCGCACGCTTCGGGCCACGGGCGGCTCAAATGCATTGGAAGAGAATTGTCATCTCAGTTCTTTTAATCGCCGCTCTATTGGAAGTTTTCCGGTATCGAATCTATGCTGAGAACTGGTATTGGCATTTCCGGCATGGAGGGGTTCTTGTGATCGACGAATATCGTGTGCCCGTGCCAGGAAACTGGTTCGTGCAGGACATCGCAGAAAAAGACAAGCTTATGACCCGTTTGGACACGGGGAGCGCCGCGAGCGCTGAGCAATATAAGAAACCGAAGTTCCACGCTCAGGTTGGTGTATTCGTGAACAACACCATTTTGGGTTCCGAGAAACTGAACGGGATTACCGAGATGCAGGCGTCGTTTGTCCGACGAGATGGATTTACGCCCGTTTTGCGAAGTTTCGATCTCGGTGGCGAAACTCTGTCCTGCGTAGGCGGGCAAACATTTAATCAAGTGATCGAGAGCGGACTTCCACAGTCTGCGCCACGGCCACCCCAGTTCTTTCAACGCGACCCCAACGCTTGGACTTGCCATTCCTCGGGCAGGCTCCTGCTGAACATCGCTGGGACAGACGCTGACATGCCGCAGATTTGGGAAATTGTGTCGCACATTCGTAAGAGTTCATAGCCTGCCCGTCAGAAAGGAGCTCTTCTGTCAGCTTCCGAAAATCCGTTGCTTCATCCGGAAAACGATCCGCACCAGCAAGGTGATCAGCAAGAAGTAAGCGGTGAACAACTGTCACCGCCTGCTCCGCCCTATCCGCTTCCGCCAGCAGAACTGCACCCTGCTCCATCTTCGACCGAATTTCAGCCAGCCCCGCCCCCGTCCAAGGCTGACGAGAATCCGGTCTTCAACGGCTGGGACGTGCTCAAGGTCGCCGCGTTGACCGCGGCGCTAGCGTTGTTCGTAGTGCCACTGATTACGGTAACTGTCGCGAAGGTCTTCGTCTTCCCACGCCAGCCTTGGCTCGATGTCGCGCAGAAACCTGCGCTCGCGCTGCTGTCGCAGTTCTTCGCCTATGTCATCGTCGCGCTGTTCATGGTCTTGCTCATTCGTGGAAGATACCGCATGCCTTTTGGACGAGCAATTCGCTGGCGCTGGCCGGGTACCGCCGGGCTGAACTTTGTTGGTATCGGCGTCCTCATGCTGAGCTTCGATTATCTGGCGAAGTTTTTGCCGATGCCGCAGAACACTCCCTTCGATCAGTTCTTCGACAAGCCGCTGGACGCCTATCTTACGGCCATCTTTGCCGTGACCCTCGGCCCGCTGATGGAAGAACTTTTTTTCCGCGGGATGCTTTATCCCGTGGTGGCGCGGCGGATTGGGGCCCTCGGCGGAGTGCTGATTACAGCGTTCTTGTTTGCCCTGATGCACTTTGCGCAGTACGGCCGCTCGTGGGGCGCAGTGCTGATTATTTTCCTGGTGGGAATTGTTCTTACTACCATCCGCGCGGTGACGAAGTCGGTAGGGTCAAGTTTTCTGGCGCATGTGGGCTATAACGCGACTTTGATGGTGCTGGCTGCCACGGCTACGGACGGATTCAAGCATATGGAGAAGGCGGGGGTAGTTTTGTCATTTTGAGCGAGGCAAAAAGTACATAGATCCTTCGCTTCGCTCAGGATGACAAACAGCCGCGGGCAGAAGTGCGCGCGCCACACGATCACTTCACCGTGACCGTCAGCAACTGCGCTCCACTGACCACATAATCCAACGGCGGGGTCGAGGTCTCATCCACATTTGATTCCCCGCTGACGACCATCTCCTGGTTTCCGCGCATTGGTTCCATCACGTTCATGATGGAAATCGGCAGCGTGGGCATTACCTTGTCGCCAACCCGGGCCTCAGGGTCGGCCTCAAGCAGCGAAACATAAACCCGGTTGTTGGCATGCTCTTTATTCAATACGGCGATCGTAGAAGCTAGATCCAGCTTGTATCCAAAGGCCGCATTCCCGCGGCTGACGCGGTCGAGCGTATCGCCGTCGCTCACCAGAATGCGCAAAGTACCTTTGCTTGCTGAAGTTGGAATCTTTACCGGGATGTGCTGCACGATGCGTTCGCCGCGATAAGGAGCCAGCGCCGTTTCGACCGTAATCTCATCGCCCGGCCG
>JASIEN010000309.1 GCA_030045935.1 Candidatus Sulfotelmatobacter sp. | reverse complement strand
ATTTGCATCTGGGTTGCGGGACGAAGTATCTCGACGGCTTCGTGAACATTGATGCCAATCCTCGGCACAAAGTGGATCTCTGGCTCGATGTGCGCTGTGGCTTGCCTTACACCTCGAATTCGGTTGACTCGATCTATTCGACCCACGTGATCGAGCACTTTTATCCCGACGAACTCAGCCGGCTTCTTGGGGAATGTCATCGGGTGCTCAGAAACGGAGGTGGGTTGCGGCTGGTGGTGCCGAGTCTGAAAAACGCGATCACAGCCTATCACCAGGGACGCCGTGACTGGTTTGAGGATTCCTTTCCCCGGCATTTCGACTCGCTGGGCGGACGGTTTTCGAACTTCGTTTTCTGCGATGGTCAGCATCGGACGGCATTCGACTTTGATTACATGAATGAGATGTTGCGGAAAGCCGGTTTCGGACATGTCGAAGAATCGGCGGAGGGAAAGAGCAGGCTATATGACGGATCGCCTCCTGCGTATGAACCTGGAGACGCCAAGGGATTGCCGCATTCGTTGTTGGTTGAAGCGTTCAAGAAGGTAGTTGAAGAAGTACAGGTTCCCTATCGGGGGTTGCGAGCTGCCGGCTAAAGTGACTCCGATTGTAAAATAAAACAGGCACGGCATACGCCGTGCCTGTTTTCCATTGCGAAATCATCTACCCGCTAAAGCACTGGACCGCCCGGAGCTACTCTTTCTTGTCTTCCTCCTTTGCCGGTTCCACGCCGCCTTCCTGCGCTGCCTGGGCTTCGGCCTCTTCCATCGCTTTCTTGGCTTCGGCAGCCTTCTTGGCGCGGATTTCGGCACGCTTTTCGCGTTTCTCGTCGAGCACCTTTTCACTGCCCAATAGTTCGAGGAAAGCGCGGTCGGCGCCGTCGCCCTTGTTCCAGCCGGTGCGAATGACGCGGGTGTATCCGCCTTCGCGGTCGCCGAACCGTGGGCCGATGGTGTCGAACAGCTTGACCACGGCCTCGTCGGTCATGAGGTAACTGGCGGCGAGACGGCGAGCGGCGAGATCTCCGCGCTTGCCGAGCGTGATCATCTTCTCAACCAGCGGGCGAGCCGCTTTGGCTTTGGGAACGCTGGTCTCGATGCGCTCTTCAACGATCACCGAGGTCACCAGGTTGCGCAGCAGCGAACGCCGGTGCGCGGTGTTACGGCCTAATTTGTATCCAGCAACTTTATGGCGCATAGAAAAGCCCCAGGGGCTAAAGCCCCGAATATTTCTTGGTCTGATCGGCACGGCCAGAGCCTGCCCTGATACGAATCTTTCGGCGGCGCGGCTGAAGCCGCGCCCCCTCAAAACCACTCTCCAAAACGATCGAGTTCCCTCGCAAAAAAACGCTCGGGATTTCGCGAGCGGGCTCCCGCTTCGCTCACGCCCGCTAAACGCCTCAACTCACAGCTGATCGTCCGGCCCGTAAGCCGAAGCCGGCAGAACCATATTAGAAGTCGGCCCGGGCACGGCGTTGCCGTGCTCGTCGATCTTCATGCCCAGACTCAGGCCCATCGAAGACAAGATCTCCTTAATCTCGTTCAGCGACTTGCGGCCGAAGTTCTTGGTCTTCAGCATTTCTGATTCAGTTTTCTGCACCAGTTCGCCGATCGTCTGAATATTCGCGTTCTTCAGGCAGTTGTAGCTGCGCACTGAAAGCTCGAGCTCTTCGACTGAGCGGTTCAGGTTCTCGTTGTGAATCTCGGGCTTGCGGTCTTCCGCCGAAGAAACACCGGTTTCGATCTCTTCCTCGAAGTTGATGAAGATATTCATGTGGTCCTTGAGCAGCTTCGCAGCCAGGCCGATGGCATCGGCGGGCGTGATCGAACCATTGGTCCACACTTCGAGCGTGAGCTTGTCGTAGTCGGTGATTTGCCCAAGGCGCGCGGCCTCGACAGTGTAATTGCACTTGCGCACCGGCGAGTGCACGGAATCGATCGGGATGAAGCCGATGCCCAGGTCCTCATCGAAATTCTTATCGGCCGAGACGTAGCCGCGGCCGCGCTTCAACCGCATTTCCATGTCGAGCTTGCCGCCTTCGCTGACCGTTGCGATGTATACATCTTTGTCGAGCACTTCGACGTCGCCATCGGCTTCGATCATGCCGCTGGTGACGACTCCAGGCTGATCGGCACGGAGATAAATCGCCTTCGGCGCGTCGCCCGCGAGCTTGAACGGAATCTGCTTCAAGTTCAGGATGATGTCCGTCGCGTCTTCGACCACACCGGGGATCGACTGAAATTCGTGTAGCACACCTTCGATCTTGACCGCAGTAACGGCTGCTCCTTCAATCGAGCTCAGCAGCACACGCCGCAGAGCATTGCCCACAGTGGTGCCGAATCCGCGCTCGAACGGCTGCGCCCAGAAAATTCCATATTTATCGGTCAGGGTGGACTGATCGACGGCTAGACGTTTCGGTTTTTGAAAACCTTTCCAAAGCATTTTGTTTTTCTCCTTCGGCCATGTGGCTCAGTGCGGCTCGCTGAATCGGTCCGGATTCAGGTCAACGCTGCACAGGCTGATCTGGCACGAATGTGTACTGGACCAAAATCTAAAAAAGAGCAAGATCCTTCGCTTCGCTCGGGATGACGCCAGCGGGCTTCCCGCTTCGCTCGCGCCCGCTAAACAGCGTCACTTACTGTACAACTCAACAATCAACTGCTCATTCACTGGCAGTTGAATATCTTCCCGCTTGGGCAACGACAGAACCTTCGCCTTGTAATTGTCGCGGTCCACTTCCAGCCAGGTCGGTGTGGTGCCATGGCTCGCGTATTCTTTCGCCAGTTCGAGCACGGGCAGTTTCTTGCTGTTTTCGCGAATCGAAACTTCCTGGCCCGCGTTGACCTGGTACGAAGGAATATTTACCTTCTTGCCGTTGACAGCTACGTGCCCGTGGCGCACCAACTGGCGTGCCTGGCGACGTGACTGCGCGAAGCCAAGACGGTAAACGACGTTGTCCAGACGCCGCTCGAGTTGTTCGAGCAGCTTCGCGCCGGTGACCCCGCGCGACTTGGCGGCCTTCTCAAAATAGTTGCGGAACTGGCCTTCCAGCGTGAAGTAAATGCGCTTGGCTTTCTGCTTCTCACGCAACTGCAGGCCGTAGCCGACGATCTTGGCTTTGCGGTCTTTCCCATGTTGTCCGGGAGCGAAGTTGCGCTTTTCGACGGGACACTTATCGCTGAAGCATTTCGAGCCTTTGAGGAACAGCTTCATGCCCTCGCGGCGGCATAGACGGCAAACTGCATCGGTATATCGGGCCAATTGCTTCTCCTTTTAGATGACCGGTTTACAGGTTTGGCTTCACCCTTCGTCCCGGTTCAGTTCTCAGTTGTCAGTCCCCAGTTCTCAGTTAAACCCTTTCTCGTTCTTTCTGAGAACCGAGAACTGGGAACTGACAACTTGGCGGCGCGTCTTAGACGCGACGCCGTTTGGGTGGTCTGCACCCGTTATGCGGAATCGGCGTCACGTCCTTGATCGAGCGCACTTCGATTCCCGCCGAG
>JASIEN010000308.1 GCA_030045935.1 Candidatus Sulfotelmatobacter sp. | reverse complement strand
TCACCGAACAGGCAGCGCAGTGCGGTTACTGCATCAACGGCATGATCATGCAGGCGGCAGCCTTTCTCTCTCACAACAAAAACCCCAATGAAGATCAGATCAAGCAGGCGCTTGCCGACAACCTGTGCCGCTGCGGAACTCACCTGCGCATTGTGCGCGCCGTCGCGCGCGCCGCCTCGACCTCGACCTGACTCGACGATGTTGACGACTAAACCAACTCGGCGTGAATTTCTTCAGGGCACCGGCATCCTGATCGTCAGTTTTTCCCTGCCATCGGCAGTTAGATCGGGTGTGGCGCAAGCCGGGGTTTCCTCCAAAACCGTCGCCCTTGACGAAGTCGACGCTTATCTCACCATCGATGGCACCGGCCGCGTCACTCTCTACGCGGGCAAAGTCGAACTTGGCACTGGGGTGAGCACGAGCCTAAAGCAAATCGTTGCCGAAGAATTAGATGTGCCCATCAGCGGGATTCAACTGGTGGAAGGCGATACAGCACTGACCCCGGCGCAAGGCAAAACCTGGGGCAGCCAGACAATCCAAAGCGGGGGCATCCAGATTCGCCAGGCTGCCGCCACCGCTCGCCAGGCTTTGCTCCAGGAAGCCAGCAAACGTCTAAGCGTTCCGGCTACAGATCTGTCCGTTGAGGACGGGACGGTGCGCGGCAGAGGAAAACGAGTCACCTATGCGGAATTGATCGGTGGCAGAAACTTTTCTTTGAAGCTCGATAAACAAGCGCCCCCCAAAGACCCCACGAATTACAAGATCGTCGGCAAGCCGATCCTCCGCGAAGACATTCCTCCCAAAATGACAGGGGAGTTTACTTACGTTCAGGATTTCACGCTGCCTGGCATGTTGCATGGCCGGGTAGTCAGGCCACCGGCGATGGGCGCCACTCTGCAGAGCGTGGATGAAACCTCGATCAAGAACATTCCCGGCGTGGTCAAGATCGTGCGCCAAAATAATTTTCTGGCAGTTGTCGCCGAGAGTGAATGGGGAGCGATTCAAGCGGCGCAAAAGCTCAAAGCAAACTGGTCTGCCTGGGCAGGTCTGCCCGATCAGAGTAAGCTGTGGGACTACGTCCGCGCCACAAAAGTCGATAAAGACGACGTCAGCAGCAACGTGGGCGATGTTGAAGCGGCCCTGGCACAGGCCACTAAGAAAATCAACGCAACCTACGACTTCGCTATTCATACTCACGGCTCGATCGGGCCTTCCTGCGCCGTGGCCGAATTCAAAGATGGCAAGCTCACCTGCTGGTCGGCCAGCCAGGGTCCGCATGATACGCGCACTCAGCTCGCCAATATGTTTTCCATGAAGGAAAGCGAGGTGCACGTTGTCTACATGGAAGGTTCCGGCTGCTATGGCCGCAACTCCCACGAAGATGCCGCAGCTGATGCCGCGCTCCTTGCTCGCGATGTTGGGCGCCCGGTGCGTGTGCAGTGGATGCGGGAAGAAGAGCACGGCTGGGATCCAAAGGGCCCTCCCACTCTTATGGATCTTCACGCCGGACTGGATGCCAGCGGCCAGGTAGTCGCATGGCGCTCCGAACTGTTTGTGCCGGATGGAACTGGAGGGGTTTTTGTTAAGCTTTTGGCGGCCGAGGCAGCCGGCCTGCCCGTCGATAAGGGAATGTCTCCGGGCAACATTATCAACAACTCTGCGATTCCCTATTCATTTCCTAACGTAAAAACGGTAGCCCATCGGTTGGCCGAAACGCCATTTCGTCCCTCATGGATTCGCGCACCCGGCCGCATGCAGAACACATTCTGTAATGAAGCGTTTCTTGACGAACTCGCCGTCGCTGCCGGAGCTGATCCATTTGAATTCCGGCTGCGTTATGTTAGCAGTGACCCGCGGGGAACCGAGCTTTTGAAGCGCCTGATGCAGCTTGCGAAATGGCAGGGCCGCAACACTACGCCTGCTACCGGAGACATCGCTCACGGGCGCGGCGTTACCTATGTCAAGTATGAACTGGCGCGGACTTATGTTGGCGCTGTGGCGGACGTGGAAGCGAACCGCAAGAGCGGCGAGATTCGCGTCCAGCGTTTTGCCGTCGTTCAAGATTGCGGCCAGATCATCAATCCAGATGGTGTGCGAAACCAGATTGAAGGAAATATTGTTCAGACGGTGAGCCGCTCGCTGAAAGAAGAAGTGATGTTTGACCGCTCGCGCGTCACCAGCGTGGATTGGGCCAGCTACCCAATTCTCACATTTCCTGAGATCCCAGAGATTGATATCGATCTGATCGACCGCCCGAACGAAAAACCCTGGGGCGTGGGCGAACCCTCCGCGGCCGTTGTGCCCTCGGCGATTGCGAACGCCGTCTTCGACGCAATCGGCGTGCGCTTACGCTCCGTTCCATTCACTCCCGCTAAAGTTCGCGCCGCACTCCAAAGCGCGTAATTTCTGGAGGACTGGTTGGTTTGTGCGCGGTTCACACGGTTTGGTTGGTAGAATGGTAGACACTATATGGTAGAATGGTAGATGTGAGCTTGAATATCAAGAATCAGAGAACATATCGCTTGGCGCGCGAGCTCGCGCAGCTGACCGGTGAAACAATGACAACGGCTGTTCAGCAAGCTCTAGAGGAGCGCTTAGAACGAGTAAGGGAGCGGGGAAAAAAGGGAATGGCGGAACGTCTCCTAGAAATCGGCAGGGATTGCGCCGCGCATTTGAAAGCGCCCCTTCGATCGATCGACCACGGAGATTTTCTGTACGATGACAAGGGACTCCCAAAGTGATTGTAGATTCATCAGCTCTTATCTCCATCCTGCATGCCGAGCCCGATGCACCGAGGATGGCAAATGCGCTCCAGTGTAATCAGTGCGGGATGTCAGCAGTTACGTTCGTCGAGACTGCAGTTGTGATCGATTGCGGGGACGATCCAGTCGCCAGCCGTCGCTTCGATGATCTGGTGCGGGAAGCCAGGATCTCCGTCGAGCCCGTCACAGCCAGGCAAGCCGAAATCGCACGCGCCGCCTACCGGGACTTCGGCAAAGGCCGTCATCGTGCCAACCTAAATTTCGGCGATTGTTTCGCGTATGCGCTCGCGAAGGAGAAAGGCGAACCGCTGCTATTTAAAGGAGATGACTTCTGCCACACCGACATCGAACCAGCCGACGTCGAACCCCAGTGAAGGACTGACCTACTCCACCGTCACCGATTTCGCCAGGTTCCTCGGCTGATCCACATCGCATCCGCGAAGAGTCGCGATGTGATAGGCCAGCAACTGCAGCGGGACAATCTCCAGAATGGGCGAGAGTTCCTCCGGCGCGGGAGGAACATATA
>JASIEN010000307.1 GCA_030045935.1 Candidatus Sulfotelmatobacter sp. | reverse complement strand
TGAGTGCCTGCGCGATTGTAATGGTCGACGAAGACGGCGTCACCGTCACCGTCGGCGTCAAGAGAGCCTGCGTAACGGTGACTGAAGCGGTGCCGCCGCCTGTACTGTAGTTGCTGTCGCCCGAGTAGGTAACGGTCAACGTGTCTGTCCCAACCGCCAGCGAACCGGCAGGAATGTTGATGGTCGCGCTGCCGTTGTTCAGCGTCGTGCCACCAGAGCTATAGCTGCCGCTGGTCAAGACGACCGAACCGGTAGGCACGGGGTTGCTGGCTCCGCCGCTGACAGTGACCGTCACGTTGAGTGCCTGCGTCGCTACAATGGTCGACGAAGACGGCGTCACCACTACCGTCGGCGTCAGTAGAGCAGTCTCGTTCTGCGGTCCGACATCCTGCCACAAAACGTGGTTATCGGTGACTTGCGTGCCTCGCTGGTAGACAACGCAACTAGCGCCTCCCATGGCTGTACAATCACCACTCCCAAGGCCGCTCGCTGCGAATGAAAAAGTGTACGGCGACGCCTGGGTGCTCGCCGTGACGGTCCAAGCGCCATCATAGGCGGGAGTGGTATAGGCCGAAATGACCACCGTCGCGCCAATGTCGGCATTGGAGTTGGGCTCGCCAGGGTTGATAGGTTCGGGTGTGCCTACTGCATCTACAGTGGCACAAGTAGCCGTCGATGACGGGTCGCTGCATGTGGTGGCCGAGGTAAGCACCGGCGAGGGCCAGAAGATGGTCGAGAAGGGCGTTCCGCTAAATAAGCTGGGCTGGGTGCTTCCGCTTTCACAGTCAAGTTCACAGGCAACCGCTTCCCATACATCGCCGCCGAGGACAGGTTCGATCAGGTTGCCAACCGCGTAGGTGTAGTTCGCCGTCCATGTTGGCCCGCAGAAAGCCAACGGGCTTGAAGGCATACCCGGCAAAGGGACATAGGCTTGCGGTAGATATCCCAAGATCTCGTTTAGGCCGCCCGGCGGATATTGAGGCACGCCCGTGCCGGTTCTGCTATACAACTGCGGTCCTGTCGCAGGATTCTGGCAAATGGTTTGCGCGTGCGCCGCGCCCAGCACGAAGAGGAAAAGTGCCAGGAATGGCAAGAATCGTTTCCACGCAGCAGCACGACTAATCACGGCAGCACGACTTCTTTGACAGCATATCCATCCACAGCGGCTTCTAATACTCGATCGTCTCTTGTGTCGCCGTCACGTCCAGACCATAGTTGCAATCTGGCGATATACCCGTAGCCGCCGGCGTTCCTATCCAATCTGGATTCGAGATCACGTTCAAGTTCTGGTCATACAGTTCGACTGTGAATTCGACACTCTCATTGCCGGGAAAATCGCCACATTGTTCTACACCGTAAACCTCGAGCACGGCGCCGAAGCCCCAATTCCAAACCTGCCCCTTGGCAGGAGACTTATTTAATTTTGTCTTCTTGCCCGTGGTTTCATCTTCACTTACCACGGTCCAGTTGGCACAGTCATCCACCCCCGCCTTGCAGGCGGAGGTAACCGTCCCAAGGATCGTATCGCCCGGGTTGACCTTGACCGGGTTGCTCTCCCACTCGACGCCTTGGATGCAGCAGTTCCAGCTCGCTACGGCCCATGGGCCCGGCGGATACCACTGCAGCACGGGCTGAACGATGCTTAGCACATCGTTTGAGTCCTCGAAGCCGGGGAAGAGAAATAGGGTCTGCCCGTCAAGCGTAGTGGGCGCCGGCGGCACAACCCAGGTTGCCGCGATTTCGCCATAGGATATGGTTGTAGTAGCCGATACATATTCAAGCCAGCCGTCAACCTCTGCCCCGCTCGCCTTTCTCCCGTCTGCCGGCACCAGCAATCCAGTGGGCGTGTAGTGCGGATAACTGCAAACGGGAACGTTCGCCCCTACTGTGCCATCCGGATGTTCGACTCGTCCATCTGCCAGCAGCGTCTCTCCTTCTTCGATCATCCGCACACAGGATGGATGAAAATAGCCGGATGGCGTGATTACATAACCCTCCGGCACTTCCGCAGGCCGGTTCGGCCCTGCTGTCGTAACGTTCCTGGCCAAAGCAGGCGCCGTCGCCTGCCCGCTCAGCGATGCAGAACCCATAAACAGGACCACCAGAACAGCGAAGCGGGCGAGAGAGCGATTACTCATACGGAACTCCGTTTCGGGATCAAACATGGCGATATAGTACAACGATTTCGTCGGCTCGCGACATTGCGAAACAGATTCTCATGCGGTTGACGTCCCGGCGAGCGCCTAGGCCATTACGTAAGTCAGCGCCGAGCCGACCTCGCAAAAAGCAATTGCAGGAGCCGGCAATTACCTCTTTTCCAGCGCTCCCGCTTGCTGCTCGGTTCGCTTGGCGTCTTGCACTCTGCCCAGTCCTCGATAGGCCTGCGCGAGCAAATGCAGGGCGGCAACGTTTTTAGGATCTGATTTGGTGAACGTTTCCAGATCGGGCAAGGCGCCGGCAAAATCGGATTGCTGAATTTGCGCTTCGGCCAGTCCCAGGCGGCCGTCACTGTTGTTCGAATCCACCAGCAGCGCTGCCTCGAACTGGTCGTCCGCATTCTTCGCGTCTCGTAATTGCAGGTAAACGTGGCCGAGGAGCAGTCGCGCGGATATTTGACTGGGCGCGAGCTTCAGGCTGGATTCAAGCGCATCGCGCGCCCCGGGCCAATCTCCGGATTTTTCCAGTGCTTCGCCCAATTCGTAAGCGCCGGTGGAATCATCCGGACGCAATTCACATGCGCGTTTCAAGTGGACAGCGGCTTTTGAGAAGTCTCCGGAAGCGAGTTCGACTTCGCCAAGTTGCCGGAACACGACCGGCGATGTCGGGTCGAGCTGCAGCGCCTTCTCCAGGAACTGGCGCGCCTCAGTCGATCGATTGTCGTCGGCGGCGAGCATGGCGCGGTGCAGCAGATTCTGCACGTCGATTTTGTCTTTGGGATCGGGCAAAGCTTCTGCCGAGTTGCCGGCGTTTTTCGGTGGGAGCTTGGTCTCCCACTTTGCCATTTCAGCGCGCATGCTCTCCGTCTTAGAGCTGTCTGGAGCGTAGAGATTCTTCAGTTCCTTCGGATCGGCCTGGAGATCGTAGAGTTCGGGCCGAGGCGCTTCAATCAGCTTGGTGTCCTCGGTGCGCAAG
>JASIEN010000306.1 GCA_030045935.1 Candidatus Sulfotelmatobacter sp. | reverse complement strand
GGATTCTATCTTCCGCATAAGGGTCGAGCCCCGAGGGAATCTTTTTCGCCCAACGCGTATCTCCGCATCGCTCCTGATAATAAAGTCACGATTGTTGTGGCGCGCTCGGAAATGGGACAAGGTGTGCGCACGTCCTTGCCCATGATTCTGGCCGAAGAACTCGAAGCCGACTGGAAGCAGATCGAAATTGAACAAGCCGGCGCTAGCACGCTTTATGGCGACCAGACTACCGGCGGCAGCGCCAGCGTGCGCACCACCTGGGATCCCATGCGCAAAGCGGGCGCGACCGCGCGCGAAATGTTAATTTCGGCTGCGGCGCTCACCTGGGGCGTGCCCCGCTCGGGATGCGTTGCACAATCCGGCTACATCGTTCATGCGGCCTCGAATCGCCGCTTAAGTTACGGAGAACTTGTGACAAAGGCTGCCACGCTGCCAATCCCGACCGATGTGCCGCTGAAGCAAAGCAAGGATTACAAGATTGTCGGCCAACGCGTTGCGCGCGTGGATACGCCCTCCAAGGTGAAAGGAGACGCGGTCTTTGGCATCGATTTTCGGACACCGGGAATGAAATACGCCGCGCTGTCACGTTGCCCAACCATCGGCGGCAAAGTGGTGAGCTTCGATGATCGGGACTCCAGAAAAGCTCCCGGGGTGAAGTATGTCGGAAAGATCGGGGATGCAGCCGTCGCAGTGGTAGCCGACAGCGTTTGGGGCGCGCTGGAAGGCCGGCGCGTTTTGAACGTGAATTGGGACGACGGCCCGAACAAAAATCTGAGCACCGCTGCGGTAATGGAATCGCTAAAGCAGGCGGCGACGAAAAAGGGCGCGAGTTTGTATTCGGCAGGTGATGTCTCGAAGGCGCAGGGCCGGCGCATGACGGCCGAATATCAATTGCCCTTCATGGCTCACGCGCCCATGGAGCCGGGCAACTGCACGGCAAATTTTCAGGGCCCGACTTGCGAGTTATGGGCACCCACCCAAGTCCCGCAGGATTGCCGCGACTCCGTGGCGCAGGCCGTGGGCCTCGATCCTGACCGCGTGAAAGTGAATGTCACCTTGATGGGCGGAGGCTTCGGACGCCGGCTCGAGCACGATTACGCCGTTGAAGCAGCGCTGGTATCAAAGGCTCTCCACGACGCCAAGCTCGGCGACGCAAATGGCGCTCCTGTAAAAGTGATTTGGACTCGCGAAGACGATATGCGTTTTTCGACGTATCGTCCGGCGAGCCTGCATCAATTAAGCGCCGTGCTCGATAGCGCGGGCTGGCCAATAGCGTTCACGCATCGCCTGATCTCACCATCCATCAGTGGCCAGAAGGGACAGCCGGGGCCGAACGGAATCGATCCCGATTTGCCCGATGAAGCGGCTTTTGTTTACCCACTGCCCAATGTTTCGCTTGAATATGTGCAGGCCGAAACGCCGGTGCCGTTGGGATGGATGCGCTCGGTCTACGCGCTGCAGGCAGGCTTCGCCAGCGAGAGCTTCATCGACGAATTGGCCGCAGCAGCAGGCAAAGACCCACTGGAATATCGCCTGCACATGCTGGCCAAAGATCAGGATATCCAATATTTCACCACGACCTGGCACACTGCCCGTATGCGCGGCGTGCTTCAACTCGCGGCCGACAAGGCCGGATGGAAAAATCCCTTGCCCGCCGGACGCTTTCGTGGTGTGGCCTGCTTTGGCTGTTTCTCCTCCTATGTTGCAGAGGTGGTCGAGATCAGCATGGAAAACGGCACGCCTCGCGTGCACCGCGTGGTTGTGGCCGTCGACTGCGGACAGGTGGTGAACCCCAGCATTCTGGAACAACAGATTCAGGGCGGGATCGTGTATGCTCTGTCGAATGCATTGCGGGCCAGGATCACGATCGAAAAAGGTCGAGTCGTACAGGGCAATTTCGATGATTACGCTCCATTGCGTATGGATGAGACGCCGGTAGTCGAAGTCTATGCCGTGACCAGCACAGAAGCGCCAACCGGAATCGGAGAACCCTCGGTTCCACCGCTGGCGCCGGCGCTATGTAACGCGATTTATTCAGCCACTAAAAAGAGAATTCGCGCTTTGCCAATATTGAGCTGAGATGTGTTCCCTTTGCGACCTTGGCGGTAGTTTTCTACGTACTTTGCGGTAGAAGCTTTAACCGCAAAGAAGATCCGCGAAGTCCACTAAGAAAAGCGAGCGCGGTTTCGCTATGATCTTTGGGTGGCCGCCCCGTCAACTGGATCGGTTCTGAGTTTTGAGGAAGCACGCGCGGTCGTGGAAAAGCACGCCTCGCACATCGTCGCGACGGATCACGAATCCTGCTCGCTCCTATCGGCCGCGGGGCGAATTCTTGCCGAACCAATTCTCGCCGATCGCGACCTTCCTCCCTTTCCCCGGGCCACTCGCGACGGCTACGCCGTTCGCGCCGCCGACCTGAAAAGTCTTCCCTCAAAATTAAGGGTGATCGGGGAAATCAAAGCCGGCCCGGTTGGACCGATCCCCCCCTTAAACTCTGGCGAGACAATTTCCATCATGACCGGCGCACCCGCGCCGCCGGGCGCAGACGCCGTCGTAATGATCGAGTACACGTCCCGGCACAACGATTCAGTCGAAATCAGCAAAGGCGTGTCTTCGGGGGAAAACATTGTCCCTCGAGGAGCCGAAGCCAAACTCGGCAGCGTACTGGTCGATCGTGGCACACGGCTCAACGAGACTGCGATCGCCCTGGCTGCGTCAGTCGGCAAAGCGAAAGTGGAAGTATTCGCGCGCCCTCGCGTCGCGGTGCTTAGCACGGGTGATGAAGTCGTGGATATTGATTCGCGCCCCGGTCCAACCCAGATTCGCAATTCGAATAGCTACTCGCTGGCCGTGCAGATCGAGCGGGCCGGGGGCATTCCTGAACTATTGCCGATCGCGCCCGACGAGCCAAAACGACTGCACGGGTTGGTTGAGCAAGGCCTGAAGTCCGATCTTCTGATCATGACCGGCGGGGTCTCCATGGGCCGCTATGATCTGGTCGAACAAGTTTTATCCGAGATGCACGCTGAGTTTTTCTTCACCGGCGCCAAAATCCAACCCGGCCGTCCGGTGGTATTCGGTCGGATCCCGCACCACGAGCGTTCGCGGGCAGGAGTGCCCGCGCCACACCGGCACCAGTACTTCTTTGGCCTTCCGGGCAATCCCATCTCAACCGTGGTCACCTTCGAACTATTCGCCAAGCCAATGGTGGAATCGCTCTCCGGGTCGTCACCCCAGCCGCTCGTGTTCCTGCATGCAAAGCTGAAATCCGACATCCGAGTGAAGAGCGGACTCAAACGCTTCCTCCCCGCCATCCTTTCGGGAGAACACGAAACCTCGCAGGTCGAACTCGTTCCCTGGCAAGGGTCCGGCGATCTTGCAGCCCAGGCCCGAGCCAATTGCTACGTTGTCGTGCCACCGGATCGCGAGCACATCCCCGCGGGCGAGTGGGTCGCCGTCATGCCGCGTTGAACCGCTCCATGTAAGATAGAAAGTTCCGCATGGCGAGAAAGCTCTCTCATTACGACGCGTCGGGCCGCGCCCAAATGGTCGACGTTTCCGGTAAGGCCGCCAGTCGCCGCGAGGCTGAAGCCAGCGCCTTTGTTGAGATGGCCTCTTCTGTGCTCGAAGCGTTGCCGCGTAATCCCAAAGGCAATCCGCTGGAAGTGGCACGGATCGCCGGAATCATGGCTGCCAAACGTACTCCGGAACTCATTCCCATGTGCCATCCCCTGCCGCTCGCACACGTTGATGTCGCCATGCGCCTGTGCGAGAATGGCGTCGCCATCGCCGCAAAAGTGATTACGACCGCGGAAACCGGAGTTGAGATGGAGGCTCTGACCGCGGCTGCCATCTCTGCTCTTACGCTCTACGATATGGTGAAGGGCCTCGATAAAGGCATTATCATTCGCGAAATCGCCCTCGATCGGAAAACCGGCGGCAAGAGCGGTGACTACCGGCGCAAGAAATAACCATGGCCAACGAAGTCAAGCTGCTGCTGGTCGATGACAATCCGATGG
>JASIEN010000305.1 GCA_030045935.1 Candidatus Sulfotelmatobacter sp. | reverse complement strand
AATTTTTTCAAATTGGCTGAAATCTCTGAAACAAGAGTTTCCTTACATTAAATTGTGCCCCGCCGCAGATTCTTCTGATACTCTCGAAGCAGATTCCATGTATTTCAGAAAGAAGTGAAATCGGATGCCTGACAGCAGTTTCGACATCGTGAGCAAGGTTGACATGCAGGAGGTGTCGAACGCCATTCAGCAGGCGCTCAAAGAGATTCACACCCGTTTCGATCTGAAGGACTCAAAGTCAAACATCGAGCTGGAAAAAGATGCCATCGTTTTGCACTCCGCCGATGAGTACAAACTGAAAGCCGTGAACGACGTGCTGCAGCAGAAGCTGGTAAAACGCGGTGTGCCTCTGAAGAATTTGAATTATGGCGTAGTCGAGCCAGCGGCGGGCGGAACGGCGAAGCGCCGCGTCAATATGCAGCAGGGGATCGCGGTCGAAAAGGCGCGGGAAATTGTAAAACTGGTAAAAGATTCCAAAAAGAAGGCTCAGGCATCAATTCAAGGAGATCTGGTGCGGGTCAGCAGCAAAGACCGCGACACTTTGCAGGAGATTATCGCCATGCTTCGCCAGCGCGATTTTGGCATCGACTTGCAGTTCACAAATTACAGGACGAATTAGAAAAATTGAGCGCATCGGCAACAATCAACGGCAAAGAAATTTTCGACCTTCTGCGGGATGACCTCGGCGCACTCGAAGGCGAGTTCGGGCACGACACCGTGGCCGGCGTTCAAGCCATCACAGAGATCGGTGAGTATTTGCGCAATGGCGGCGGCAAGCGCATTCGTCCCGCGCTGCTTCTGCTTTCTTCCAGGCTCTTCAACTATCGGGGGCGCGGCGCCGTCCGGTTGGGGGCAGTGGTTGAGATCATCCACACTGCCACTCTCGTCCACGATGACATCATTGACGAAGCCAAGACCCGCCGCGGCCGGCCTTCTGCCAACACTCAGTGGGGCAATTCGAAATGTGTGCTGGCCGGGGACTGGCTTTACATGCAGGCATTTAAGATCGCCGTACAGGAGCGCAATTTCCGCATTCTCGACACGCTGATCGAACTCACGCAGCAGATGGTCGAAGGTGAACTGCTTCAGATGGAAAAGCTGGGGCAGTTGATTACGCTCGACGAGCACCTTGATCTGATCTACCGCAAAACGGCCTGCCTTTTTTCCGTCTGCATGCGTCTGGGAGCGATCCTGGGCGGAGCGACCGTCGAGCAGGAACAAGCCCTCGCCCAATACGGTCATCATCTTGGCATGGCATTTCAGATTGTCGACGATGTGCTCGACCTCACCGCCTCAGAGCAGGTTCTGGGAAAGCCCGTGGCCAGCGACCTGCGTGAAGGCAAAGTGACCATGGCAGTGATTCATGCGCTGGAACGCTGTACTGCCGAGGAGCGGTCCAGGATTCAGACAATCGTGAGCGATCGCGCATTCAACGGGGTCACTCACGCTGACATCATGAGCATTCTCAAGCGCTACGGCTCCCTCGATGCCGCCACAGACCGTGCCAGTGGATATGCCGAATCCGCCCAGAAAGCCATTTGCAGTTTCCCCGACTCCGAGATCAAGAGAGCTCTGCTCTGGGCGCCCGAATTTGTTATAGCACGAGAGAAGTAGTCTCTCTGATCCCCTCCAGAGTTCTCATTGCGCTCCGCATTGAAGTTTTTAACTCGGAGCCCATTCAACCGCGACGACTGTTGTTTATACTGAACCTTTTCCTCTGCTTTGGTTATCAATATTTTTGCTTATGGACCTTTATCACCTCATGGCGCGGCAAGGATATGCTCTGACCTTCGGACTGCTCTTTGCCGAGGCTATGGGCTTTCCCTTCCCGGCGGCTATTGCGCTGGTTGCCGCAGGAGCTGCCATCGCATCGCACGTGTTATGGGGACCGCCGGTTTTGCTGATCGCTCTTGTCGCCTTGCTGCTGGGCGATTCCGTGCAGTTTCTTCTCGGCCGATACATGGGTTGGGCGCTGCTGGGATTTCTCTGCCGCGTGTCGATTAATCCCGAGACCTGCATCCTCCGCTCGGCGGAATCGTTTTATAAGCGGGGCAAAATCACTCTCGTGATTTCCAAATTTATCCCTGGCGTCAACACCATGGCCGCGCCTTTGGCCGGCAGTATGAAAATGCGTTACTGGCAGTTCTTACGCCTGGACTTGGCCGGGGCGCTGGTTTATTCGTGCGCGTATCTGGTCGTGGGCTATGTTTCGCGCGACTTTCTCTCAGCCGTTTTTCACGGGTTGCGCACCGCCGGAAGGGCGATGGAAGCAGCTGTCGTATTCGCAATTCTTGCCTATTTGATTTACCGTGTCGTGCAATACGGAAAGTATAGAACCTATCGGGTCGTGCCGCGAGTACAGGTGCAGGAACTGGCTAACCGGTTGGCGACAGAGCAGGGCAACGACATTCTTATTGTCGATGTTCGCAGTCACGGCTATTACGACCCCGGCGCGGCGCGCATCAAGAATTCCATCCGCATCGAGCCAAACAATCTTGACGAGGAAATCAAAAAGCTTCCCAAGGACAAAGACATTTATCTCTACTGTACTTGAGCGCGCGAGGCGACTAGCGCCCGGGTGGCGCACCTGCTGCGGGAAAAAGGCTTCAACACGTTTGTGATCGTAGGCGGACTGACCGCCTGGCGCAAGGCCGGCGAGCCGATGGAGCCTGTTCCAAAGGATGATCTGGTGAAGTTGCCCAGTTTCGACTAGCCAACATCGCCCGCCATAAATAGCAGGGCCCCTTCATAGAGTCTTTTCCCCAAGGGCAAAAGCCCTCGATTTTGTGCGGCCTTGAACGGCGTGGGTAGAAGCTGCGCCCTTTCAAGGCTTTTTATGAGATAAGTTGTAGTAGGAATCCTGTATCTGGCAGAAGCCATGTTGCAGCTATACTCTCCACAGCGAACCCGCGATGGCTTCGAACCAGGAAGTGGAAGTCAAATTTCGCGTCGGCAGTTTGCCTGCGCTCAATCACAAGTTGCGCGCCGCCGGTTTTCGCAAGCAGACCCCACGTACCCGTGAAAAAAATACACTTTACGATCTGCCCGGAGCCAAACTGCGCAAGCGCAAAGAACTGTTGCGCCTGCGGCAATATGGGGAAAACTGGAAACTGACACACAAGAGCGGAGGCAAAACCGGCCGCCACAGCAGCCGCCGGGAGCTGGAAACAAAAGTGGGTGGCGGCAAGCAAATGGATAAGATTCTGCGTGCACTGGGCTACCAGCCGTCCTTTCGGTACGAAAAATTTCGCACGGAGTGGAGCGACCAGAAAGGTGAAGTCATGATCGATGAGACTCCCATCGGAGATTTTTGCGAGATCGAAGGTCCGCCGCGCTGGATTGACCAAACCGCCCGCAAGCTCGATGTAAGCCGGGACCAATACATCATGAAGAACTACGCGACACTGTTTAATGAGTGGAAGCGGCAAACAAAAAATTCGGCCGGAGAGATGACTTTTCGCGCAATCCGCAGAAAAAAGCGATAATACTGAGGGTGACCTCACCGATCGTTCGTCGAATGAATACCTCCACCAAGCCAATTGCTCACTCATGCCAAACGTTCCACCAGAGGTGAAAACTGCTGACCTGATCGCGACGCAGCAACCGGCTCGCGAGCGCGGCCTGCACGTAGTCGCCATTGGCGGAGGTACCGGTCTTTCCACTCTTCTGAAAGGACTCAAGCTTTTCGCGCTGACGCCCGCGGAACTGGCCGCCGCGCCCTCAAGTTCGCCCATTATTCGTGATCTTTGCGCGGTGGTCACGGTCAGCGACGACGGCGGCTCCAGCGGACGCCTGCGCAAAGAATTCAACATGCTTCCGCCCGGCGACATCCGCAACTGCATCGTCGCTCTCAGCGAGGATGAAGCCCTGCTCTCCAAGCTTTTCCGTCATCGTTTCGAAAAGGGCTCTGGGCTCGAAGGCCACAGCTTCGGCAATCTTTTCCTTGCTGCCCTCACATCCATTACCAACGACTTCTCCGAAGCCGTTCGCCTCTCTTCGGAAATTCTGGTTACCCGCGGACACATCCATCCCGCAACGACCTCCAACATCGAACTCGAGGCCTTGATGGAAGATGGCACACGGGTTCGCGGCGAAACCAGGATCACAGCCAGCAAAGGACGCATCAAGGAACTTTTTCTCGTTCCTCCCAACGTCGAACCTCTGCCTCAAACTCTCGAGGCTATTGCCCGAGCGGACGTGATCAGCATCGGTCCCGGATCTTTGTTCACCAGCCTGATTCCAAACCTGCTCGTGCGTGGCATTGCCGATGCCATCGTCAAGTCACCCGCTACCAAGGTTTTCATCTGCAATCTGATGACACAGGCCAACGAAAGCCTCGGCCTCACCGCCGCCGATCATATTCGCGCGCTCAACCGCCACGCAGGCAAACAGATTTTCGATTATGCCCTGATTAACCGAATGCCGGTGTCTGATGAACTCAAGGCGAAGTACGCGCTCGAGGGGGCATGCCAGATCGTCGCTGATCTCGACGCCGTTGAAGACTTTGGCGTGATCCCGGTTCTGGGAGATTACCTCGGAGAGGACGGCGTTGCCCGCCACAATGCGATCCGCGTGGCCGCCGACTTGCTACTCCTGGCAGCGCCCAATCGTCGCAAGAAATAGTCGCCTCGCGCCCATAGGTAAGCACAACCACCACGGCTCTCCTGAAAATTGAAGTTCTGCTGAAGCTTGGTGGAGCACGCGCGTTGGAGCACATGCATGCCACGAGGAGGGTTAAAATGTTCCTTATGCATCGGGTTCAGACAGACTTTGCCTTGGCATGCCTTCTCACACTGACATTGCTGCCCCTGGCCGCTGCTCAGCGCGCAAAAGAAGAGGAAGAACCCACCTCCGATTTGACCTTTCTCGTCTTGAAAGACGATAACGGCAAACCAGTCCGCAACGCGGCTGTGATCATGCACTCGGTAAATGCGAAGGGCAAGCAGGGGCGTGGCGATCTCGAACTTAAGACTGATGCCGATGGAAGGACAGGTTTCGACGGCATCCCTTACGGCACCTTGCGAGTGCAGGTGCTCGCCCAGGGATTTCAGACCTTTGGCGAAGACTACCAGGTAGACCACGCAAAAATGGATTTCACGATCAAGTTGAAGCGTCCACAAAATCAGTACTCAATTTACGGCGCTGATGACAAGAAAGATCAGAAACCACCATCCGATCCAAATGCCAAGCCGCAGTGAAAGTATTGCGGTAGAATTTCGCCGATGCCTTATCTACTGAAAACCGAACCTTCTACATATTCCTTCGCCGATCTCCAGCGGGAAGGCACCACGCTTTGGGACGGCGTGAGCAATCCGGTGGCGCTCAGGAATATGAGCACGATGAGAGCGGGCGAGCGGCTTATCATCTATCACACGGGCGACGAGAAAAGCGCCGTGGGGACCGCGACTGTGACCTCTGTCGATGCGTCTGACCCAAAGAATCCACAGCTGAAGATCGAAGTGGGTGAGCCGATTGCGCGGCCGGTGTCTCTGGCCGAGGTGAAAGCGAACAAGCTGTTTTCCGATTCGCCCCTGGTGCGCCAGGGACGGCTGAGCGTCGTTCCTTTGACCGAAGCGCAGTATAAGTTTCTGGGCGGAGAGTAGCCTGCTGTTGCACCGCATGCCTGCGAACCCGTCTTTTCAGCGCCCGAGTGAGATGCATCGCAAGGTCCCTCCGGGGGCCGCCACTCTATCGGGATGACAACTTAGAGACATGACACCACACAGATTCGACGATAACCAAGCAAATGCCCACTTTCATTCCTCAACCTACACGCATTCAATCCGCAGGCAACAAACCCAAACTTATTGACGAATACGTTGGCCGCGTGAATAGCAAAACGTCGGCGGCAAGCCTTGCTCACATGCGCAGTCCCGCCGGGTGGATCGAACCGGGGCAAAGGCCCGAATTCGACGAATTTACGATTGTGCTGAAAGGCACGCTGCATGTCGAGCATCAGGACGGCTTTCTCGACATCGCGGCGGGACAGGCAGTCATCGCTCACGCGGGGGAATGGGTGCGTTATTCCACTCCGCAGGAAGGCGGGGCAGAATACATTGCCGTTTGCCTGCCGGCGTTTTCCATGGAAACTGTGCACCGGGATTAGCGTTGGACTGTCCACGAGAAAAAACACGGCCGACGAAAGTACCGGCTGTGCTCAAGCATCATTCTTGGGTGTTCAGAGTGGCACTCGGTTACATTTGCTATTTGCGGACCGGCGAGGTAAGCATGAACGCCTTCACGACCACAGCGTTCGGTTGCGCGCCCACCGGAATTATGGTGAGCAGTGAATACTCAGT
>JASIEN010000304.1 GCA_030045935.1 Candidatus Sulfotelmatobacter sp. | reverse complement strand
CAGCGTGCCGCTTGCCACGAAGCCAGGTAGTTGTACCCGCCACACAAAATGGCTTGTGGCCGCAAGCGGTCCAGTGCAGCCGCGACGCCCCGGTTCAGTAGAAGGTTGTAGTGGCCCAAACGTCTTCGCCAGGCGGGCAAGACCTCATAGGAGAAGCGGATTTCGTCTCTATACACCGGCCACTGGCGAAGGCTGGCATCGGTCTCGGAAAGAAAAATCACGTGCAGGTCAATCTCCTCCCGAGCCGCCAGGGCATTGAAAACCGGAATGCGGTAAGGCGCGATGATCTCGCTGAGGATTGCCAGCCCGCATTTCACTCGGCGCACTCCCGGTAAATGCGCGCAAGATTTGCTGCCTGATGAGCGTGTGTAAAACCCTGCACGATGGTACTGCGAGCGACCAGTCCGATTTCACGGCGCGCTTTCTCATCACGCAAGAGTCGGGTCATCGCGAGCGCCAGTTCCTTTTCGTCGCCAGCACGCACCAGCACTCCATTCTGGCCATCGCGGATGACTTCGGCAATTCCCTGGCCTCGGCAGGCAACCACCGCTTTCCCGGATGCCATCGCCTCCAAGTAGACGCATCCCAGCGCTTCATAGCGGCTGGGAAGAACAAACAGAGTACAGCGCCTCATCGCCTCAGCCACTTGGGAACGTGACTGTCGTCCAGGAAAATGCACATGACTCGAAATTTTCAATTCATGCGCCAGCGTTTGCAGGCGCGCCCGTTCCGGCCCATCTCCGATAATCTCGTACGAAAGTCTTGGAAACTCAGGCGCCAGCAACGCAACCGCCTGCAACAGCATGTCATGCCCCTTAATCGGGATCAGGTTGCCAACACTCAGAATCGTCGCCGCCTCCGGCTGCTCGGAGCCTGGAGTGAACATTTCAGCGTTGACCCCGTTATAAATCACAGCCGTACGGCAGTTGCCTCCCATTCCTTCCAACACCTGGTCGCGAACCTTCTCACTAATGCAGATCACACGCCTTGCGCTGCCATATGTTTTTCCTGATAGCCGGCGGCACCATTCTCCTGCCTTTCCTTTTACTTGCACGGTTGAAAATGCGTCCAACCCGTGCACAGTAACCACAAACGGTATGCCTAGCTCGGAGCGCAGCAGCATGGCAGCGTGCCCGCACGGCAGCGGGGCATGAGCATGAATTAAATCGATCTTGCCGCTGGCGTGCAAACCCCGGATAAGACCTGCAATTCGTGCATAAAGGAAAGCTCCGGCGCTGGCAAGGCCCAGTCTGCCGGGAATGGAGAAGTAGCGAATCCACTGGGCGGCAGGCGCTGAACCGGTTGGCCTTGAAGCCCGGCGGTAGACAGGCTCAACCGCAAGCACTGTGCTGTGGATTCTTGCGTCTAAAGCCGCAATCGTTTCCGCAACGAAGCACCCGCTCGCATCATCGCGCTCAGTAGGATAGAACGGAGTCAGCGTGAGGACATGTAGATCATGCTGATTGGCAGTGCCGTCGAGCGAAAGGCCTGTTGCGGTCATTGTGCCCGCCGTCGCTCCACAGCCTCAGCAAACGCCTCTTCCCATTGCCGGGTAATGACGTCCCAATCGAATTGCCGCGCGTGGACGACTGCAGCCTCGCTCATTTTCTTGCGCACCTCCGGATTGCCAATCAGCAATTCAAGTTTCGCAGCGAGCTCATCATCGTTTTCCGCCAAAAATCCCGTTGTTCCATCGATCACATATTCCGGACGATAAAGATTCATGGCCACAGCCGGCAGTCCGCAGGCCGCCGCCTGAAGCAGAACTTGCGGATGACCCTCCACAATACTGGGCAGAAAGAAAATGTCCGCTTCACGCATCTGCTGGCCTAGCTGTTGCGAAGTGAGATGGCCAAGAAACTTAACGTTAATGCAACCCTCTCGCGTGGCCAGTATCCGACATTTCTCTTCCTCTTCACCTTTTCCTGCGATGAGGAAATCTGCGTCGCGCAAGCGCGCCGCCTGCTGAATGACCACTGCCGCACGCTTATACGAACGAAGAGATCCCGCGAACAGAACCACCGCAGGCTTATGCGAACAAGCATCTGGAGGCGGTGGAAAATAAAATCGGCGGTCTACTCCGTCGTAGCGAACTCCGCTTTCCCGCCCCAACCGTTCGAGCACCAATTCACTGAGAAATTTGGAATTGGCAAAAACTGCATCGGCCTCCCGCACGTTGCGGGCCAGCAGGGGTCGTACCGGCTCCGGATTGTACAGACCTCCCGAAACGACATAGCTCACGACAGCCGTTTTCAGGTGTAAGAATCTGCGCAGCATGAAAAACGCATCATCCAATGGCCCTTCACGGGGAAAAAAATAGAGGCAAGGCGGCTCGCGCAAGAGTTTCATCATTATCGGTACTGTGTTGCCGCGCTTCCGCCAGCGCAGCAGGCGCGTATTCGATCGAGTGGCAATGCGCGGATCGGGAGTGTTTTCGTTGAGCATCACCAGCCGGAATTTCTCAGGTGACAGTCGTGCCGCAATTTCTTTGACACTGAGGTTCTGCGCGTTGGTATTGTCCTCGTCGGCGAAGGACGGCGTGAAAACCGTGAGCATTTGTCGAGGAGTGGAATCCAATATCGTTAAAACCCGGCAGTCGCCGATTGATGTGAGGACTCGGCCCATTCTAGCCGCATCTCCGAGAGCCGCGTCCGCAAACTCAAATCGTCGTTGCGTTCATTCCTTGCCCGTTCAATATGCCGTCGTGCGCATTCGAGCAGCCGCCGTCGAACCACTGTCTCGGTGCCGTCGGGCAGCGGCCTTAACTCATGAGGATCAGTCTCCAGATCGTAAAGTCTCTCTCGTTTCGATTCGAAATCGAAAATCAGCTTGTAGCGCGCCTCTCGAACCGCCAGCAGGCGCGGCCGTAAACGATTTCCCGAGTCACGGCGAAAAGGATTCGTGCATCCGCCAATGCACTCGACCACCGCGGGCTCATTCCAACTAGCGCCCGTTTTGATCTGCTCCCAGCGACTCTCCCTCTCGAATCCCGCTTGCGGCCTCGCCTGGGCAGCGTCGATCAGCGTGGGGGCCAGGTTGGCGAGGCTAAACGAAGATGCGGTTGTTCTTGACTGCAAGCCAGGAACCCGCAAAAGCAGGGGAACGTGAATCAGTTCTTCCATCAGCCCTATCGGCGGATGAAATCGGCCACCGTGGTCGAGGAATTCTTCCCCATGGTCGGCTGTCAGCGCAAATATGCAGTTATCCCACAAGCCGAAATTGCGCAGTGTCTCGACCAATCGCGAGGTTTGAGAATCCACCCAGCGTATGCCGGCATCGTACAGCGCTATTACCTCATCACGGTGACGCATCAGACTTTGCGGCTTCAGATCAGAACGCTGCCAGAAGGAATTCAGGTAGCGAGCCCGTTGCGCCGAAGTCTGCGGCTGTCCCGTTATTTCCAGCGCCTTCTGCGTGGGATAGTAGGGCGCGTGGGGATCCATCAAATGCAGCCATAGGAAAAACGGTTGCCTGCCCACCGTGGCCAGCCAGGAACAGGCCTCGCCAACAATTCGATCAGCGGAAGGAAACCGACGCAGATCGTCGAGAGAGGTCGCGGGAGGTATCGCCCATCGCTGGCAATATTGAAAGTAAACTTCGTCATACAGTTTTGCCAAAGAAACCACATTTCGGCTCAACCTCTGTAGTTGTCGATTGATTTCCCTCAAGCGGCCGGCTGAAGCAGATGCATGCCCATTTCCCGAAGCTTCCTCGCCCGGCAAACCATCGTGCCCAAACTCGTGATCAAGAAAATCGCGGAACACATCGAAGCCCTGATCGTATCCGCAGCGCGCCGAGATATAAGGATTAGCGGCACTAAATGCCGCGGTTGCATATCCGATTTGCTTTAGCACGGAGGCCAGCGTCGCTTCACCTGGCGCTAGACCAAGAATTTCGCGGCCTAACGCCAACGGAGCGCGGGCGGCGAAAATAGCGGGAAATGAATAGTATGTTGGCGTTCCCGCCACAATGGCGTTCGAAAAAACAAAGCTCTCAGCGGTCAGCGAATCGAGGAACGGAGTGGTGGGCCTCCGATATCCGCCAAATCCGACGTGATCGGCTCGCAGGCAGTCCACAGTGATAAACACAATCGACTTGGCCACTAAGCCTCCGCTCCCTGCGGCTGCCGTGCGCGAATTGAGCCTTTCTTTGTTACATTCACACGCACAGAACCTTGCTGCCTCTCGAACGAACCGCTTTGCACAATCTGAAACAATTCGTGATCGTGCAAATAGAGAAGATCCTTATGTTTCAGCTCGAGCGTGCCAAGAAATTCATCCAGCAGGGTGAGCGTCCGGCTGCAAAAATCCCTCACCGAGGAATGAAAGTTAATGGAATGCACTGA